>NZ_CAWUDO010000136.1:0-16782 GCF_963920935.1 Nostoc sp. CCY 9925
AATATCTGAGCTTCGTCGATGAACCTCTGAGCTTCGTCGATGAACCTCTGAGCTTGAAATTTAGAGTTTGGTAAGTGACAAAGGGTAAATGAGAATTAACCTTTCCCGCCAGTAAATGTAACGCTTTGGATGAAGTAGCGGTTGAAAAAGGCATAAATACTTAAAGCTGGCAGGGTAAATACCATTGAGGCTGCCATAATGTAGTTCCAATAGCTGATATATTGACCTTTGAAGGTGTTTAGCCCCAAGGGTAGGGTAAACATTTCTGGGTCAAATAGGATAACTATAGGCAGCAAGAAATTATTCCAGCTTCCCATGAACACGAAAACTGCCTGGGCTGCTAGTGCTGGTTTTGCCAAAGGTAAAACAATATGCCGGAAAATTCCAAAGGTATTTAAGCCATCAAGTTGACCAGCTTCTTCTAATTCTTTGGGAAAATTCACAAAAAACTGTCGCATCATGAAGATGAAGGTGGCATTGACCATGCTGGGGACAATCATGCCTTGGTAGGAATTTAGCCAGCCCATCGCTTTTAAAATCAAAAATGTGGGAATTAAGGTAATTTGCGCTGGTACCGCCAGTACTGTCAAGATGAGGAAAAACCAAAAGCGTTTGCCGGCAAAGCGCAGTCTGGCTAAGGCATAACCCGCCATTGAATTTAACAACAAGTTTAAAACAGTGACGCTGACAGCGATCGCTACGCTGTTAAACAGCCAGCGCCAAAATAACGGTTCTTGCAGAAAGATTTGCCTGTAGTTGTCGAGAGTGAAATTTTTGGGGAAAAAGTTGGGTTCACCGCCGACAATTTCCGTTAGCGGCTTAAATGATGCTGAAAGTGCCCAGAGAAAGGGAATGAGGGTAATGAGGGCATAGAGTGTCAGCAAGATATATAAAAGGATTTTGGGCCAGGACAAGCCAGAAATTCTAGTCAAATCTGTTCGCCTCCAAAAAGTCCCCGTGCAATTATGGTAAGGGCAATGATGACTGCTGCTAATAAAAAGGCGATCGCAGCAGCATATCCCATCTGTAAATTCCGAAACACAGCTTGGTAAACTAGTAGCACCACAGTTAAAGTAGCGTTATTTGGCCCGCCAGTACCGCCAGAGAAAATGTAAGACTGGTCAAACAATTGAAAAGTGCCAATCACCCCCATCGCTACCACAAAGAAGGTTACAGGCTTGAGCAAAGGAATAGTAATGTAAATAAATTGCTGCCATTCATTCGCGCCATCAAGTTCTGCGGCTTGATAAACTGTTTGGGGGATATCTTGTAAAGCCGCCAGGTAAATCACCATGAAAAACGGCGCAGTTGACCAAATGTTCATGATCATAATGCCTTTCAGGGCAACCGCTGGGTCACCCAACCAGTTATAAGTAGGTAGCCCCACAAAAGCCAGAAAATCATTTAGTAGCCCATCGGTGTTATAAATCCACATGAAGATTAGCGTCAGCACTGCTGAAGAAGTGACTGTGGGCAAAAAGTAGAGAATGCGCCACCAGTTTTTACCGCGAATTCCAGAATTGAGAGTTACCGCCAAAATTAAAGCTAGGACTGTTTGAGTTGGCACAACAATGGCTACATATTCGGCGGTGTTTCTCAAAGCAATCCAAACCCGTTGGTCTTCAACTAATCGCGTGAAGTTGCGAAAACCTATGAACTCATACTGAATACCGCCTAGAAGTTGAACTTTTTGCAGAGAAAGAAAAACAGCAAAGAGAATAGGTAAGACTACAAAAGTCCCCAAAACCAGAATGGTAGGCATCATGAACATATACCCAGCCAAATCTTCTGTGATGTTCCACCTCGGATTTGACCGCCGCCTGTTGATTTGAAACACTATTGAACCTCCGTTTAATCCGGCACTAACCAGGCTGTAGCGATGAGTCGTGCATGATTATTTTTCGTACTGCTGTAAAAAATGTTTAGCCTCACTGAATAGATTTCTTGCAGAAGTGGGGAAAAGGGGAAGGGGGAAGGGCTAAAGGAATAGAATTTTCCTTTTCCCGACAAGAGTGCAAAAGGTACTTTTGCAAGAGACTCCATGAACACAGTTCACAACGAAGGAATGAAAATATTTCTTCCCCAATCCCCAGTCCCTATTTTCAAGGCAGGTCTAATGAGTTTTGATGTTTGGCAAGCCTAGACACAAGCTTACCGCCAGACATCGCTTGGGTGAGTTAGCTGGATATATGACTTAGGGAACTATATATTTGGTTTCCTTGGGGATGCTAATTAACCCTACTCAAGCAATAGGATACAAAATGACTTATACAGCCTACTTACGTTCGATTAAAAACGAACTCCAAAGAACTAGTAAAACCCAAAAAAGCCTACGAGTCAAAACTATCATAGAACAGTTTGGCTACCAGCGTAGAAGCCAATCATTTGTAAATGATTTTAATACTGCTCTTGATGAACTGGGGCTTTGTGCAAATCCTGTATTAGATTTGCATATTCCGCTAGATACAAAGATCGCTATTTCTATTAAAGGTATAGAACCAATAAACCAAGCAAATGATTCTCAAGCAATCTCAGCCAAATTAAAAAACAATATTTCAGTCCAGCATGATTTTTTTTACTACTTATTTGATTTTGGCTCTGAACAAGAATATGAACGATTCCAGGCTTGTTTAGATTCTCACCAGCCAGTAGGTATTTTTTTGATTCCACAAGTAGATGATTTCTTTTGTGATATTGTTGTCAAAATATTTAATTATGAATTAATTAGAAAGTATCAATATGGGGGCAGTAATATTATACCCAAAACTCTTCACAGGAAAATACCTACCAGTATTGCCTCAGATAATGACTGTGAAGATGAACAAGAAAATACTATCTTTGATGCTAATATTTTTCAGTTTTCTCGCTCAACTATGACCAGTATAATCTTGGGTAATACTGGTTTAGAATTACTTGATTCGGAAAAATTTGATCAGCAGTTTGAGCAGATATCATTGTATGCAAATAAATATAATTCCGAGCAATTTTTTATTGTATTTCATTGCCCATCATTATTAGAAATTCAAGCGCATCAGCAAGAAGACGCTTTGGGATACTTGGTAGATAGAGTTGCCCATAAAATTCCTTTTACTTTTACTCTCAGGTGTAAATACCCAAATGAAGCCTCTATTAAATATAAAGAAGAAGTATATGCTCATTTTCGCCTATTGTTGGAACTTCCATATTATCAAATAGAGGAAGATGATGCATCTTTAGGAGATTATTTTCTAGAATTACAAAAAGCTCAAATACAAGCTGAATCACAGTTATTGTTGAAGATGAAAGCTGAACATTTTTATATTCTCAAGTGGCAGCATGAAAGTAAAGAATATATCTATCTGAAGTATTTTGCTATTAAAACTTTAGAAAGTATAGGATATGAATTATCTCATATTGACTGTGAAGCAGAGTTAACTTCCAGAGATGAAGAAACAATAGATGAAGATACATCAGATGAGGATGAAGAATACCAAAGTGAAATCATAGAAGTTTATGTCAAAAATCAGCTAGTGGTTGAAATAGAAACTCTCAAATACCATGAATTTCAGGATAATAATCTGTTTTTAGATACAATTAAAAGAGTTTTGAGAAAATCAAAAGTGTGGCCGAATAGACTGGGAAGTGTTTGGTTAGTAATTCCGGGTTTTGAGATAGCACGCAACTATTATCAACTGAAAAAAGCGAAGGAAATATTAGAATATAAGTTTTCTGGATATTATGGCGATCGCTTCCAGGTTATAATCATGGCTCCTGACTATGAAAATCACCAATTAGTGCCAGTATCATTTGACTCTATCGACTATCCATCTTTTGAATATAGAGCTAAAAAACAGAGTTTAGTACCAGCATATCCAATTACAAATCGCATCAAAGAATTTCAGCTTGACTTTAGCCAAGTCAAAGGACTAAATGAAGAAAAAGAAAAATTAACTAAACTCTTAAAGCTGCAATCTAAAGGACACAAAGGTTCAATTGGCGGAATTCTCTTCTATGGTTTACCAGGATGCGGTAAAACTCTACTGGCAAATGCCTTTGCTAATGAATCTGAGAGATATTTCTTTAAGTTCTCTCCTGCTGATATTGTGAGTGTTTGGATTGGTCAAAGTCAAAAAAATATTCGTGATATCTTTGCTCAGGCTAAGAAAAAAGCTCCTTCAGTTTTATTTATTGATGAGTTAGACAGTATTGGATTTAACCGTCACGAAGATAACGCACATACAGACCAAAAGGCAACTATTAACCAATTACTTATACAACTAAATAATCTTCAAAATAGTGATGTAATTGTGATTGCTGCTACTAATTATTTAAGCGGTATTGATAGTGCTTTGAAGCGTTCTGGTAGATTGGATTGGAAGATTCCTATTTTCCCACCAGATCGAGTAGAAAGAATAGATTTATTTAAACACTATTTGTCAAAAATTGATATGAATCAGCTAGTGAATTTTGAAATATTATCTGAGAAAAGTGGGAAATTTACTTCATCTGATATTGAGTTGGTTTGCCGGGAAGTTAAAAATGCTATTCTCTTGGAAGAAATAAGTTCCGCTTTGACAACTTCAGATGTAATCAATTACATCAATAACTTACAAGATGGTGGCTTAAGTCTGAATGATGAACAAGTCAAAGAATTTTTGGAAGAGTGTAAGAGAATGAGTGTGAAAAATCCTAAGTTGGAAACTTTGAAATTAGAATGGGCATTGGATTAATACTAGTACTCTGTCCCATTAATTTTGAGGGATAAATACGTTTGTAGTAAGGGCTTTAGTCCTATAATGTTCAAGCACTAAAGTGCTTACTACGAACCTCTCAAAACTTTTGGGACAGACCACTGGTACTCTGTCCCATTAATTTTGCTAGGTTAATAAACGAACCGCAAAGGACGCAAATAAAGAAAAATTAACAAGAAGTTCACCCCTCAAAATTAATGAAGCAGACTACTAATTTAAATGGCGTAGGCGTAGCCCGTCGTAGACATCGCTCTTTTAGCAGTGTTAGAAAATAACTGGAAAACATACTACATTCTAATCTTCGCAAACTGCTGCTAAGAAGTATAGGATTAATGGCGATCGCCTATATTTCAATTTGTCTATTTTTGTTTTTTCGCCAGCGTCATTTCATCTTTCGCCCTACTGCACAAATCTTAACCCTACCTAGTTCATCCGACTTTCTTCTTCGTTACGAAGATGTGCGTTTACCTATTAATAACTCCAATGAATATATACATGCCTGGTGGATTCCAGCACCCTCACCAAAAGAGAAACTTTCTGTAATTCCAAATGAACCTGTCAGAATTCTCAAATCACCTAAAGTATTTTTATACTTTTGCGGTGCTGCTGGTAACAAAAGTTATTACAATCATGTAGCCAGACTCCCAGCAATGCGACAGTTGGGGTTGTTAAGTTCTCCATCGCTCTCCAGCCATTGAATAAATACTGCTCATAATTTATTTTTGTATTTTTTCAATGCCATTGGCGATCGCCATCACACCCAATGAGGTAATCTCAAATCCTATCTAAGCGTTCCACCACACCGTTGTTGAGGCTTATTGTTCAGCCCGTCATGTATGTTGTTAAGCTCGATGAACTCCCAAAACGCCAACAGATAGACAAAGCAGCCAATAATTTATACAACAATTACTTAAAAAATCCTGGTGTGGTGGGGGTTTACCCAGACAAAACCGCTAAAGCTGATAATTAACTGAGTTAACTGATCTTCGCGCCTGTTACTGACTAAGTTTGGGGAAAAACGGCTAGTAATTTTTGGCAATCAAGCCTTACAATACATTCCCTTCGCGGCAAGTCAGCTTTGTACTTGTGCAAAATCAAAAATTTTTATAGAATTATACCGTATATTAACATACAATCATTGAAACGCTAATGGTCAGTGTCCACACGAAATATTGGCTCAAGAATGACTTTTATCACATTACTACAACTGTAGTAAATCTTTTTTTAGCGAGAAATCCAAATAAGATTAAGCCTAAGGCACGATTCATCAATTTAGGATGTGGAAACAAAGGCATTCAGACAGAAGACTGGCTAAATTGTGATGGTTTTCTTCAATCTGGCGTGGATTATGTTTGCGATATAACTGGAAAGATGCCTTTCAAAGAAAATCGTTTTGAAGGAGTTTTTACAGAACATTTTTTTGAGCATTTACTCCCTGACCAAGCCAAATTATTTTTATCGGAATGCCTTAGAATACTTAAGCCGGGTGGGGTTTTGAGGGTGTCTGTTCCCGATGGAGAGCTTTACTTAGATCGATACTTTAACGATCATGAGTGGATGATGCAGCGAAGACCTAAGGTCACACCTAGAACACGCATGGCGATCCTGAATGAGGTATTTCGACAAGGTTTTGAACATCAATACTGTTACGATTTTGAAACAATCAAACTTGTGTTTGAAGAATCGGGATTTAAGGATGTACGTAGAGTTGATTATCAAACGAGTAATATTCCTGAATTATTAATAGATCAGGAGTCCCGAAGATTTGAAAGCTTGTATGTAGAAGGTATCAAACCCTAAAAAGTGAGATAGAATTTTAAAACTCATAAAGTTTCTGAAGGCTACAAAAGCAGATTAAAGCTTGATTTATTTAGCCAATTTTTAATAACTTAAGTTGCTAGTTATCTTGGCGAGTAATCGCATCAATATGATGCTTACGAAGCACCTAGAATTTGATCGGCTGCAACTTACGTTTAATATTTAAAGTGATTTAACCCCAGACTATATTGTGGGGTTATTTTTTATAGAAAAATTTGGGGCGATCGCAAAAGCGTTTATAAAATCTGCCTTTTACTGCTCAATTGCTTGAATCTGTTGATTAGCTTGATTCTGTGCCCGCACCATCGCGTGTTTTAATGATTGTTGCCCCAATAAGGCACTGATAAACTGATTTTCAAAATTATTCACAATAGCCGCTGGATATTTACCTACCTGCCAAGGTGTCGCATAATCAACACCCGCTACTAATGGCGATCGCAATGGGTCTTGGTGATAGCCCAAATTCTTTGCTACTGATTTACGTGTTGGCAAAGCAAACCCCGTTCCTGTCCACTTCTGCATTCCAACTTTACCTGTGAGATAAGAAATTAACTCCCAAGCTTCGGCTTTGTGTTGCGCTTGTTTGTTCATCACGTAGGCAACTGTAAACACCATCGTGCCCTTTTTATCATTAATCGTAGGCACTGGCGCAGTAGCAAACTCTACTTGGGGAAAGGTTTCAGTTAAATAAGGAATTGCCCAGTTACCTTCAATCACCATTGCTACTTTACTTTGACCAAACATTTCACTACCTGAGTTTGTCCCGACATCAGATTTTTGAGCAGAGGAACGGTCTTTTTGATACTGGTCTATCACCAACTGTAAACCCTGTAAACTTGCCTGACTGGCAAAAGTCGCATAGCCATTTTGGTCAACAATTTGTCCCCCAAAGGCTTTTATTTTGTAAGCCTGACGCGCCAATTCTGGGATTTCTCCAAAGCCGTATCTATTAAGTTTGCCTGTTAATTGTTTCGAGTAGCTGCGTAGTTCGTCCCAAGTTGTTGGCGGACTATTCAAACCAGCTGTAGCGAAGGCTTTTTTGTTATAAAACAGCGCTAGGGTGGAATAGTCTTTGGGAAGACCATAAATTTGGTTTTGGTATTTGAAACTCTCAAGTAAAGTATCTTCAAAATCCGCTAAGTCAAATTCGGGAGTGATGTAATTGTCTAGTGGTTCCAGAACATTTTGACTCATCAAAAAAGGAGCTTCCAAGGCATCTAAATAAAAGACATCAGGCGCGGCTTCTCCAACTAAGCGAGTTTTGATTACATCCATGTATTGGTCAGAAATCACCTCATATTTAACCTTAATAGTTGGGTGTTGTGCTTCAAAATCCTGCAATACTTGTCTCAAGAGTTTTTGCTCAACAGGGGAACCTCCCCAACCGCTGAGTTTAATGGTAATTGCAGTAGATACTGAGTGTTTGGTTGTTAATTGTAAATTGTGACAAGTAATAAAAGCGATCGCAATGGCGATCGCCACTCCGAAAAAAGTTAATAATTTGCTTTTAATCACTGACAAATAAGGGGGATTGGGGACTCGGAATTAGACACAGACATATTTGTTATTGGCTGTGCTTAATCATGTGTATGGCTTTTGCGCTTAGTAAATCATACTCAATACTCGTAAATTAGTCTTTAATACTCGTTAATCAAGTTCATCACTTACCTCATATACTTATTTAGTATTTGCCCATTTACTGCTGTAATTTATATTATAAATACCTCTTAAGAATTACGAATCTCATATCAAACTCTCTCTACTTACTTATGTAGTCTGTAGCTAAAGAGTGATATTTTTATTTTTAGAATTTTTATTGAGAGATGCAAGTTAAAATAACGAAGAATTATTAACAAGATTGATGAAAGCAGACTGAATTACTCGAAAAATGGATTGATGCCAGGATGCTTCATCCATAAACATACATTATGGATTTTGTTCCGGTTGAAATATCTACTCCTCTGAGTCTGGAAATTGCCCAGATTACTACACCGCAAACAACAGTTTCTCAAACTTATCGCATTCCCAAGGATGCTATTCGCA
The DNA here is from genome assembly GCF_963920935.1 of Nostoc sp. CCY 9925. Taxonomy (NCBI): domain Bacteria; kingdom Bacillati; phylum Cyanobacteriota; class Cyanophyceae; order Nostocales; family Nostocaceae; genus Nostoc; species Nostoc sp. CCY 9925. The sequence goes on from NZ_CAWUDO010000136.1 coordinate 8,592, forward strand.
GAAGTTTAAAAGCCTCGACAGTAGATTCTGTCTTAGCAGCAGTTTATTCCATTGGTACTAGCGGGATTTTGATTGCCAATTTCTTGGTGGAGTTGGATGCTAGTCCAGTGATATTCGGGATGTTATCCTCTATTCCCATGTTGGTGAATCTGATTCAGCCATTGGGTGCTTACTTGTCTGAACGCAGCACCAGCCGATTTCACCACGCACTACGAACACATGGAATTGCTCGCCTATTGTGGCTGATTTTAGTAATTGCGATCGCAGCTGCAAGCTGGGGAGTGTTGAACACTAACCAGTTAGTAACATTAACACTCTTGATTCTTCTATTCAGCCATCTTTTAGCAGGACTAGGAACCGCATCGTGGCTAAGTTGGATGGCAAATATAATTCCCCGGCGATTGCGAGGCAGGTATTTTGGGATACGCAATAGCGCCGCTAGTCTCACCAATTTGATTTGCGTCCCAATAGCCGGTTTAGTATTATCCCATTGGTATGGGGGAGTTTTACAAGGCTATGGGGTGATTCTGCTGTTGAGTATGATTTTTGGAATTATAGGGTTAGGGTGTCAGTATTTTCAAGTGGATATGAATCCGCGATCGCAAAATACTTATGTTGGCAAATTAGCTCAAACAAGTGAGATTCAATCAGATGCTACAAAAAATGAATCTTCTCAAGAAACTCAATTAGTTTATACACCGCCAGAGCAGTTAAATAGTAGTATTTGGAAAAACTCTAACTTTTTGAGATTTCTGTTGTATTTCGGCTTGTGGACCTTGGCTTTTAACCTCAGCGCCCCTTTTTTTAACCTCTACATGCTAGACACTTTGGATTTGAATGTTAGCTATGTAACTATCTATACCAGCCTTCAAGCAGGGGCAAATTTCGTGATGTTGATTCTGTGGGGCAAATTAGCAGACAAAATCGGCAATCGTCTCATCCTGCTCTTTGGTGGAATTCTAGTTGCAGCCACACCACTGTTGTGGCTGGGGATTGGTGTTAATCGCCTTGATATCTGGCTATGGTTGCCACTATTACATATCTTGACTGGAGGTACAGGTGCGGCGATGGACTTATGTAATAACAATATTCAATTAGGGATTGCGCCGATTAAAAATCAGTCTATCTATTTTGCGATCGCAGCTGCCGTTGCTGGGGCGAGTGGCGCTTTGGGCACAACTATAGGCAGCTTCATCTTGCAATTTACTGAATCTGGAGGGTCATTAGCGTTATTCGCCATCTCTACTGTATTCCGACTAACAGCCCTAATTCCGCTGATTTTTACCCAAGAACCGGGAAGAGGATAAGAGAGATGCAGGGGAGCAGGGGAGGTAGGGGGAGTGTGGGGAGTGTGGGGAGAAAGGGGAAAACATTTCTTTGCATCCTCCCACACCTCCCACACTCCCTGTTTGCCCCATGTTTATTCTGCGGCAGTAGAAGTCAAAGACATCGTTTCCCATAACACCATATGAGGCGGTGTTAGCACAGGCTGGTGTAAGGCAATCAGCTGGGTAATGGTGTTCTTTAATTGGGTACGCGGTACAATATCATCGATAAAGCCGTGTAGGAGTAAATCTTCAGCGGTCTGAAAATCATCGGGTAATTTTTCCCGTAAGGTTTGCTCAATCACTCGCCGACCTGCAAAACCAATGGTTGCCTTGGGTTCTGCCAAAATAATATCGCCCAACATTGCAAAACTAGCGGTAACGCCGCCTGTTGTAGGATTTGTCAAAACAGGAATATACAATAGTCGGGCGTCTTGATGACGCTGTAAGGCTGCGGAGATTTTCGCCATCTGCATTAGGGAAAGCATTCCTTCTTGCATTCTCGCGCCACCGGAGGTGCAGACAATAACTACAGGATACCGCCGTTGAGTGGCTTGCTCAATCATGCGGGTGAGTTTTTCTCCCACAACCGAACCCATACTACCGCCCATAAAGCGGAAGTCCATAACCCCAAGGGCAATAGGCAAACTGTTGATTTGACCCAAACCAGTTTTAACTGCGTCTATTAAGCCAATTTTTTCCTGGGTTTCCCGTAGGCGATCGCTATATGGTTTGCGATCGCGAAATTGCAATGGATCGGTTGGTCGCAAATGCTCGTCTAGAGGTTTCCAAGTATTGTGGTCTATCAGTTGACGGATACGCTCATCGCTATCTACACGATTATGATGACCACATTCGACACAAACCATCTGGTTAGATCTCAGGTCTTTTGTGTATGTCAACACACCACAATTAGAACATTTATGCCATAGCCCATCAGCAATTTCACGTTCTTGGCGTTCGAGGTTAGTAGATCCTGATTTACGTCGATTTGCAAACCAATCAAATAAAGACTTTAAACCGCGTGATTCTTCGTTGTTAGCCATTTTTATCTTATTTTAAGTGGGTATGAGGTCGAAACCATCTGAAGCCCTATTGGGTTGTCCTTAGCCATTAGCCATTTGTTTTTACCAATGGGTAATGACTAGATCGTCAAATTAAGCTTTTAAGCAATTCAGACCTTAATTTTCATCTTTGGTTGCCAGCTTAACGAAAATACTTATGCCAATACAAGTCTCTTGCTCTTTTTTTAGAGGACTTTTTATATGAATGTAGTGACAAAGCCATGCAAATACTAACCTCCAAATAAGATGCTTACCCTCTCACACCCAAATTAATTATTCTTTTTGTTGGGTCATAAGCAATCAGTATCTGTTTTATTAGTTGTGCTTGCCAACAGTTAATCGTCGTTTAGAGGGTAATACTAGTCACGAGCTGAATATTATCAAAATGTAAAGGGCAGATGGCGTAATGCAAGTTACAGTCACGAATTATTATGAGGGACTGGGGATTGACGATTGGGGATTGGGTATTGGGTGTTGAGTATTAGGTATTGGATATTAACCTTTAATTCCTATTCCCCAGTCCCCAGTCCCCAGTCCCCAATCCCCAGTCCCCAGCCCCCAGTCAAGACGCTGGAAAAAATAACCGTAGGTAGCTAGACAAGATTATTTCACCAATAAATAGAGTAATTACAGACCCTAAAGCCAGAAAAGGCCCGAAAGGCATCTTTTGTCCAAATTTGTGGCGCGATCGCACAATTACACCGCTACCTACTAACGCTCCCAGCGCACAGGCAATAAAGCTAGCCAGGAGCAAATATTTCCACCCTAACCAGGCTCCCATCATCGCTGCTAACTTGGCGTCACCCGCACCCATCGCAGCTTTTCCAAAGGCAATTGAACCTAATATGGCGATCGCATCAAACAACCATAAGCCCAATACTGCACCAACTATCCCCATCATCAAATGATTCACCAATGCTACAGAACTAGCCTCAGGTGAAAAACCAAGCACCATTTGAAATAAAATCCCTACTACCAAACCCGACTTAGTAAGTGCATTGGGTAGCGTCATTGTATCCAGGTCAATCAGCGATAGCGCCAATAACCAACTGCAAAAAGCCCAATAGCCTATTGTTAAAATTGAAGCTTTAAATACTAAAAAAACTAGTAAAAAAATTATTCCCGTTACCCCTTCTACCACAGGATAACGGACAGAAATTTTGCTTTTGCAATATCGACACCGCCCTTTTAAGGCAATCCAGCCGAAGACTGGTACATTATCGTAAGCTTTTAGCTGGTTTAAGCAATGCGGACAACGAGAGGGCGGCCAAAGAATTGACAACCCAGCAGGTAGCCGATAAACAACAACATTGATAAAACTGCCAACAGATGCACCCAAAGCAAAGACAATTACACTCGCCAGGACGGCGAACAAAATGTCCATATAGTCATTTGTCCTTTGTCATTTGTCCTTTGTCATTTATCGTTTGTCCTTTGTCCTTTGTCAAAAACCAATGACTAATGACTAATGACTAATGACCAATGACCAATGACCAATGACCAATGACCAATGACCAATGCCCTATGCTTAATACATGTGCGATTCAATTTGACTCAATGGCACAAAACATTCTTGAGGTAAGAGAACTGGTTGGTTAGTAAAAATAACCTTACCTCGATGATTCACGCGATTAATTGCTACACCGGAAGGTTGCCCAGCTATTTCGGGATGTACTTCACAGTGAGTATAGTAGATCTGCCCAGCGGCTCTGATTACGGCGGTATCAATCAAAGGGGGCTGGTTCTTTGGAACTGTAAAATTTGTTTGGCCTTGTCGTAATGCGTACACTATCGACTGTTATTTGATTGCTAGATTTCTCTCTAGTCTACCCGAAACTTATGGTAAAGGTTGCCAAATTGCCCAGGTTGAACTATTAAATTATTGAGCTTCAAGAGCTAAAATCAGCGCATTGCCCATAGCACGGCAACCTAAGAGATTTTTTCCCGGTGAAATTATATCACCTGTGCGATCGCCTTGTTCTAAAACTTGTAGTACGGCTTTTTCTATATTGTCTGCGGCTTCTGCCTGATTTAAACCGTAGCGTAACATCATCGCCACACTCAAAACCTGTGCTAGAGGATTTGCCTTATCCTGTCCTGCGATATCTGGGGCGGAACCATGAACTGGTTCAAATACACCAGGTCCAGAAGCGCCCAAACTAGCGGAAGGCAACATACCAATACTACCTGTGAGCATGGCAGCAGCATCAGAGAGAATATCGCCAAACAAATTGCCTGTGACAATGGTATCGAACTGCTTGGGAGAGCGTACCAACTGCATGGCAGCATTATCTACATAAAGATGAGACAGTTCAATGTCTGGATATTCTTGGGAAAGTTGGGTGATGCGATCGCGCCACAACTGAGATACTTCTAATACGTTAGCCTTATCCACCGAACATAGTTTGCCGCTGCGTTTGCGGGCTGCTTCAAAAGCCACTCGTCCAATGCGATCGATTTCCGATTCAGTGTAAACCATCGTATTTACACCGCGTTTTTCACCAGTTTCCGTAGCAAAAATTCCCTTAGGTTTACCGAAATAAATCCCACCAGTGAGTTCGCGCACCACCATAATATCGACGCCTTCCACAACTTCTCGCTTCAAAGTCGAAGCGTCGATTAGCTGGGGCAAAATTTTTGCTGGGCGTAAATTGGCAAATAGCCCTAAACCCGCACGTAGCCCTAACAAACCCGCCTCTGGACGTAAATTTGATGGTAGAGAATCCCACTTGTAGCCACCAATGGCAGCAAGTAATACAGCATCACTATTACGGCAAGTATCTAAAGTCGCAGAAGGCAGAGGTTCCCCCGTGGCGTCAATTGCTGCACCACCGATGAGGCCTTCTTGGAATTCAAACTGAATATTAAATTTCTGGCCTACAACTTTCAGCACATCTACCGCCACTGCCATAATTTCAGGGCCAATGCCATCGCCGGGGAGTAGGGTAATGCGGTAGTTCTGGGTCATAGCTCGTTTCTATTGGGTAAATGCTTGCAGATCAAATATCATACCGAGCAAAACGTACCGATGGAGTTTTTAATTTATCAAAGCAGAATTCAGGAGTCAGAATTCAGAATGAATTGAAGCTCGACTGGGGGATAGCGGAGCGGTAGCTAGTTCGCCTCCCTTGCGCTCTCTACGAGACGCGCCTGAATAAATAGGTTTAAAACCCTTACTAAATATGCAGATTTACTGATCAATTTTCGTAGTGGTGGGTTCCAGTCCTCCACGAACAGTAATTCTGACTCCTGAATTCTTCTTGTGTAGTGTGACTTTTTAGAGTGCTTAGTCAGTTATAACCTAAGCACAGAAGCTCTTATGGGCAATTTCAAAAAATTTTGCTCAAACCCCTTGACACCTCTTGTAGTATTTTGTAGTATAAATGTAGTGAAGCAAAAGACAAGCTTCGCAAGGGTCAAAGTGATGTTCTACATACAACTCAAGGACAGGCGTTGGAATAAACCAAAGTCTCCAAATAACAAAGCTGCTGCTACTTGCAAACCATCGGAAGTAGAGGCAACAAACGAAAAAACTTCTAAATTTGCACTCATTAAAACCACGGAATACATCAGGAATATACAACAGGTTTATTACCTAGAATTTCCGTTGTTTTGCTAACAGTTTGTAACACAAAAAACTAATTTTCTGAACCTTGAAAACTGAATAAGAAATGGGCAAGTTCACCAACAAAACATGTGCCTAAAAACCTAAAATTTTAGGCACAGATTCTCAAAAATCGGGGTGTAGCTCAATTGGCTAGAGCGTTCCGTTGTCTGCGGAAATGTTGCGGGTTCAAGTCCCGTCACCCTGGTTGAAGTCCCGTAGGCGAATAGTTGAAGCCGTCAGCCCACGGCAGTCGCTACAACGGAGGGAACCTCCGCAACGCGCTGCCTCCTCAAGCTGAAGATTGCGAGTGCAAGTCTCGTCGGGACTCCCAAACGGCTGAGTAGCCAAGTGGTTGAAGGCATTGGTCTGCAAAACCGACATCGTGAGTTCAAATCTCACCTCAGCCTCTGGTATCGCAGTGTAGCTTAACCAGCAAAGCCCCTGGCTCATAACCTGGTCGATGCGGGTGCAAATCCCGCCACTGCTACTAATGCAGGGATGGTGTAACGGTAACACCTCGTGACTCCAAATCCGATGTTCTGGGTTCAAATCCTAGTCCCTGCGTCAATCATGCCCCTGTGGACGAATGGTTAAGTCGCTGTTCTTTCAAACCAGAGATTGCGGGTTCAAATCCCGTCAGGGGAATCATTATGGGTCGATGGCCGAGTCTGGTTGAAGGCGACAGTCTGTAAAACTGTTCTATTGTGCACGCAGCTACCCTTCGGGAAGCCGCTTCGCGTCTACAAATCCTGCTCGACCCACTGTGGAGAGGTGGCTGAGTGGCTCAAAGCGTCCTCCTGCTAAGGGGAAACGGGTAGTACCGTCGCAGGTTCAAATCCTGTCCTCTCCGCCTTGAGAGTGTGGTGTAACTGGATAACATCTCAGTCTACGAAACTGAAGACGTGAGGGTTCAAATCCCTCCACTCTCGTTACATGGGAGAGATGATGGAGTGGCTGATTCGAGTTGAATTAAACCAGTCCACTGGGTAAAACCCATCTCTCCTCCTCATACCAATTCTCCTCTCATCAAGCAACAGATACAAACCCTCAAACCCAGGTATTATCTGAAATTTCTTAATTTTGAATTTTGAATTTTGAATTGGTATTATCCCCCGGTAGCTCAGTTGGTAGTTAGCGCCTGTCTGAAGAACAGGAGGTCGTCGGTTCGATTCCGACCTGGGGGGCTTCGTTGCCTCATAGCTCAATGGCAGAGCAAGCGGCTGTTAACCGCGCGGCTGTAGGTTCGAGTCCTACTGAGGCAGCCATTCATTGCCGGGTGGACGAATTGGGAAGTCGCATCGCTCTGAACGATGAGGTTGCAGGTTCAAACCCTGCCCTGGCAATAAAGCCCTGTGGTGTAATTGGCAACATAGCGCCCTTTGAAGGCGATGATTCCAGGTTCGAGTCCTGGTGGGGCTGTCAAACTTGCTGTTGTAGCCCAACTGGAAGAGGCTGCCGTCTCAAAAACGGTAAGTTGTGGATACCCTTCGGGAAGCCGCTTTGCGTCTACGACTCCCACCAAGAGTACCAAAATTTGCTCCTGTAGCCCAATTGGAAGAGGTGGCAGACTTAAAATCTGTTTCGTTGTGGGTTCGACTCCCACCAGGAGTACTAACGGGGTGTAGCGCAGCTTGGTAGCGCGTCTGCTTTGGGAGCAGGATGTCGCAGGTTCAAATCCTGTCACCCCGATATGCCCTTGTGACGGAACTGGCATACGTGCTGGAATCAGAGTCCAGATTTTACAGGTTCAAATCCTGTCGAGAGTACCAAAATATCTGGGTGTGGCGTAGTTGGGAGCGCGGGAGTTTTGGGAACTCCAGGTCGTAGGTTCGATCCCTACCACTCAGACTTAGCCCTTGTAGCCCAACGGAAGAGGCGCTTCGCTTAGAACGAAGAGGTTGCTGGTTCAAATCCAGTCAGGGGTATTGACTTCTTGCAAAAATTCTTTTGCAAGAGGGGGAAAGGTAAAAGGAAAAAGGTTTCTTATTACTCCTTTCTCCTTTACCCCTTACCCTTTTCCCACTTCTGCAAGAAGTCTATTGGTGAATATGCGGGGATGGAGCAACGGTGGCTCATTGGGCTGCATAACCTGAACATCGGCAGGTTCGACTCCTGCCCCTGTCACCAAAATTAGTGCTGGTGCATCGGTGAGAGGTTAGAGTGATTGCACTTTTGTCAAGAGGGTGCAGGAAAAG
>NZ_CAWUDO010000137.1:0-16630 GCF_963920935.1 Nostoc sp. CCY 9925
TATTTTAGTGCAGACTGTAAAACTTGCTGTTTTTGAGCTTCATTTAGGTGAGGAAGCAACCCCAGAAATAACCCTGACTGCTCATGCTCATTGCGATATTTTAGTGCAGACTGTAAAACTTGCTGTTTTTGAGCTTCATTTAGGTGAGGAAACAATTGTTGAAATAATTCTGATTGTTTGTCTTCCTTGTTGATCTTGAGAACATCACTCAAAACTTTTTGCTTTAGAGATTCAGGTAAACAATCAATACGACTACATAGCGACTCAAGGGTTTCATATTCTGAAAACGAACTAAACGTAGCAGCAGCAATGTTCAATGCTTTTTTCCCTGCTTGTTTTAAAAAATCAGGTAATTGGGCAGCATCCGATGTGTTTAATGATTCCTGGATTTGATCAGCTAGTGCTTGTTGCGCTGGAATTGCCAACGCAGCATCTAAAGCTTCTTGTCTCAATTCTCCTGGTAGAAAACGGACTAACTTTAAAAGTGCGTATTTTTTATTATGCCGATCGGAGATTGACAAGACTCCGTTCAAAACTTCTCGTTTCCAAACATCAGGTACGTAAGGAATGATTTCTACACTCTTATCCCCTCGGTAATAGTCATTTAGACTTACAAATACATTTAGCGTTTCCTGCCAAGCTTGTTGCTGCAATGATTCTGGTATGTGACGTGCTAAATCGATAAAGAACCGTAACTTCCTTTCCTGATGATCCAATTTCAGTGTGGGAGCTATCTTCAAAACCTCTTGCCAAGCTTGTTGCTGAGTTTTTTCCAGATAAGGTGCTAAATATCTAAGTGCCCACATCCGTAATTCATCATTTTGAATTCTTAGCGCGATCTTCAAGGCTTCTTGACGCAGGGATTCTGACAGATGAGGAACCAAAGCGATTAGCCCAGCAACTTGGTTTTCCTCGGAAACTGTCAAAAGCATCTTTAAAGCTTCTGGTAAAGCAGACTGAGGTAAATGAGCAGCAACTTTACCATCTATCGAATGATCAGTCACTTGAATTAAGCCAAGCTCATAAAATTTATCACTATATACTATCCTTGAATATGTTCTGTCTATATTTCGTTCTAATACTTTCTGCCATAGCATAATTCGCTGGTGTTCAGGAAGATGAGAAGCGAGAACTCTAAACACATCCCAGAAACTTGTATTTAGTGTTGCAGTAAAGACTTCTGATATAAGTGTTTCAGAAAGATGAGGAATAATGATAGTAAGAGTATAAACATAATTACTAATAAGATCGCTCGAAGCATTCTCCGGAATTTGCAAGGCTATTTTAAGAGCATCTTGCTTCAGAGATTCGGGTAAGCTTGGAAATAATTGCCGAAGGACTTTTAACCTATGACTATTGTCGGTAATTTGTAAAACTATTTTGAGAGCATCTTGCTTTAGAGATTCGGGTAAGCTGGGAAATAACTTTTCAAAAGCTTTTTCCTGCGAAGAGTCTGATCCGATGCTCGAAGCTGCATTTAAGGTTTCCCGCCAACCCTCTTGCTGCAATGTTTCACTGTCTAGGTGTGGTACTAAGCTAATTAATGCGTCAAACTGTTGGACTGAATCTGGGATTTGCTTGACATAGCTTAGTGCTTTATGCTCTGTCCACACCTGATTTTTGACTAAAGCAATTAACAAACTATTTGAAATATTACTTGCCAGTTTGCTGACCGAAGTTGTAATTAATGCATAACGACATTGTAAACCGATCGCTCTTCCTGGATTGTCTTGAAACTCCTCCTCTGCTTTATTCCATGCCAATGCGATATCTGCTAAAAACCCTTCTATGTCACCGATCAGATCTTTAGCTTCAAACCATGCATGACGCTCGGCAGTAGTCTCCAAAGCTAACAAATCGTGAAGTTCTTCTATACGCCCTGCTTTAACTAAATGTTGAGTTAGATGACGTAAACCGTATTCATCAAATTTTGCTAAATTAACATCTTTCCATGCTTTATCTACTGGACGATAGGACTGTAGAATACGTTGATGCTGCTCTTGTTCTGGAGTGTAATAGAGATTATTTTGCTCTTTATCATCAATGGTAATTAGTCGCCTTCCTAGAAAATCTATAACTGATTGATGATAAAGCTTATATTTTTGTATAGGGCTTTTCCCTAACTCTGGCTTAATTTCATCAACAAACTGCCGCAAATCATTTAAGCACTCTAGTGTAACTGATTCTGATTGATGTGTGAAAGCTTGTAATTGACTTACAGTAAGACCTTCCTGCGCTACAGAGAGAACACCAAGATATGGGGCATAGATGTTTCCCCAGTCTTTTTTCCCCAGCTTTACTACCCGTCTCAATGAATCGAAATATAAAGCGTCTAAACCTTTGGGTAAGTTCCCCAGTTCCGTAATAGATTGTTGATCGTCTGCAATTGCATCCAGTAAGAATCGAACATACAGAAAGTTCCCCTCTGATAGCTTTGAGATTTCGGTAGCTTTCTGCTCTTTCCAATCAGGATTAACATTAAGTTGAGGAGATAATGTTTGATCTTGCAAACGCTTTTTGACATATGTTTTAATATCATCCTGGTTAATATCCTCAAACTCTGTAGCAGAGAGGAATAATTCTTTAATCCCTGTGAACTCACTCTCAATTTGTGTTTCTTTACGGCTTGTGAGAATAAATCGTGCTTTGAGCGATTGAGGAATTTTAGAAAGTAAGTCTACAATCTTGGTTTCCCCAACATGAGTTAAAGCTTCATCCAGGCTATCAACTAAAATAACGATAGGTTCACTAAATCCCTGTTTATATAAAGCTTCTAAAGGGTTCAAAACAGTTAGATTAAAGGCTTCCTGCGCTGACATGATCCCCGAAACATCCAGATTGTTAATTACCACTCCCTGTACAGTACTGTTGGTTACAACTCCAACATTTTGAGTAATTTGAATGTTGACCTGCTTGGTATCAATTTCTTTCAAAAAGTTGGCATACGCGGGAATCTGGGCAAGCTGTAACGCTATAGCTTCAACAAAGTTTTTCGGATCGACTGAAATACTATCACGAGCTGAGCAAAAGTGAACTGCTCTTAAAAAGCCTTGAGCAAATCTCTGGTTTTTCTCTTTGCCTGTAGTAAATTGAGTGAGTCGAGCAGCGATCGCCGTCTTCCCACTTCCCGGTTCTCCAGTTAACAGGAAATAGCGTGAGCCATTGGCATCGGACAGCCAGTTAGAAATATTCTCGAATACCCACTCCCGTCCCGTGAAGTTACGGGTGCGATCCTTTACGCAGTCTGTGAAATCAAGTCCTACTCTGCTACTAGCTACTGGCATAGTTCATCCCTAAGGCAAGAAGTTAAAGCTGATTTAGTTGAAGGCGATCGCTCTTGTCGCATTTTTGAGAGGATGTCTGAGAAGTATCAAATATTTGCTGATCCCCCCTTAAAGAAGGGGGGAATAAGAGTCTCAAAGTCCCCCTTTTGAAGGGGGATTTAGGGGGATCTCTAAGCGTTCGCTGTATAGAAAAAACTTTTCAGACATCCTCTGAAGCAGCATACTCTTTTTAAGAAAAAGTTCGCTCAAAAACAGATTTGGTCTTCAATGGCTCACTCATTTACAGCTATTTGTAATTACAACCGAGAGTACGCTAACCAAACAAGAGTTAATGCAACACATCCAGGAAGTGTTTGAAGTACAAGAGTTGTCCATTTTAAGGTCAATGCTCCGAAAACGCCAGCGATTATGACACACACTAGAAAAAATACACAGATTTCCAGAGAATTGCTTTTAGCAAAAGCTCCCCAAATTAAACCAGCTGCAATAAAACTGTTATAAAGACCTGCATTTTGTACAATTGGAGCAGCTTTACTGGCTATCTCGGCAGTGAAATCAAGCCTTTGGTAAACTAATGGATTTTCCCAAAAAAATATTTCCACTATTGAGATACTAATATGTACAGCAGCAACAATTAGAACAGCAACAGTACTTAAAATTGACATTTTAGAACCTATCCTTATCTGAAATATATATAGGACTAGTATTTGATTTCTGAAAAAATCTAAGTATGTGTAGGGTGTGTTACGGCTTCCGTAACGCACCACCCGAAGGTTTTGGTGCGTTAGCCTACGGCATAACACACCCTACGTATATTTCAAAAATCAAATATGATTCCTATAGCTTGGGTTGTTTGTGCGGCAGCAGTCTCGTCACTCAAAGAAACCAGCACAGGCAATCAAGGCTGACGTATCGCTGAGTTTGAAACACTAGCTTAACAAAACTGCCAGATAACAATTCTATTAAATAGAGGTGGTTATATAACCTTTTTGTCTCCACAAAACCGCCTTTATTAAAAATATGAAATTAAATTTATTAAACTAAATTTCTTCTTAATATATGTACACTTATTTACTATTTATTTTTAGCATGATGTATACTGAAAAACCTTTAGTTTTAACAATTAACAGATATGCATGATGCGAGATTGAATTATTTTTAATCAATAAATAATCAACGTAACTTTAAATATTTAAATAAAGCTAGATCGACTCATCTAAAACACTGCCATAGGCAAGAGATGTAACCCATGACGAAAGAAAGACAATATCTTGACTTTTATCTGCAATTAAGAGATTTGGATCGCCTTGCCCAAAACTTTAAAGTTGCTGTTCTGCCATCACCTGGGGTTGGCGAAAGTCGAGAAGCAACTACTGTAAACTACAACTACGATGAGCTAGCAGAAAGCCTCAGTCGCTTGGAACATAGAGCGATCAATCAAAAAAGCCTAATTCAACTTGGTGAACATCTAGCAAACTTACTCTTGCCGCCTGGAGAAATTCGTAACCTGTTTGAGCAAGTTATGACAGATGCAGGTCAGGATGGAGGTGTACGATTACGCTTGCTGACCAGTGAACCCGAACTAGCACGATTGCCTTGGGAATATACTTATCTCCCTCTGAACACAGGTGAAACAGGCTATCGGCACTTTTTGGTTCTCAATCCTCAGATTTCACTAGTCAGACACGAACCAATCGCTAAGAAGCATCCAAAAGTTGAGGGCATCGATCCTAAGCAACTTCGCCTACTAGTAGCGATGGCAAATCCCAATAAAGACCTGAATTTAGAGCGTGAAAAGAATAATCTGACGAAGGTACTTGAAGGATTTAGTGTAGATGATGTGACTTTAGAGTGGCAACCATTACTTGAAAACGTGACGATTGGTGGTTTAAAAGATGCCTTGATGAAAAAGCCAGAGCTTTTCTACTTTGCAGGGCATGGTTCTTTTAACCAAGAAGGTTACATTGTACTACAAAAAGATGCATCTGGAGCAACCTATTCAATGTCTGCAAGTGAGTTAGGACTGCAACTTAAACAAGCAGGAGTTAGGGTCGCTGTTTTCGGAACCTGTGAATCGGCTCGACGAGATGGGGCTTCAGAGTGGGCGGGGGTTGCTCCTACCTTAGTTGCCGAAGGAGTGCCAGTTGTAGTTGCAATGCAGTATGAAGTCTTAGATAACCATGCGATCGCATTTAGTGAAACATTTTATGCAGCCTTAGCAGCTGGGTTATCTGTAGATGAAGCAGTAGCCGCCGGAAGGTTAGCGATGCTGGGGCAAGATGCAAGCAATCAGCGTAAGCTTGAAGTCGTTTCAGAATCATCATATTCTCAGTATCTATCTAACGAAAAGCCTGCTAATGCGCAGTGGGGAGTGCCTGTTTTATATATGCGTTCAGCAGATAGCATTATCTTCCCCAGAAAAACATCTGCCGTTGCAGAGGAGATTCGTAGAGTCATTCAGCTAAATATTGGTTCTATCAAAAATGGTAGTAACTTTACTGGTTTAAAAGTTAAACGAGCAAAGGGACCATTTGAGTATACTCTGAATCTTCAAGAGGGTGATAACTCTAACTTCATTGCAACAGAGTTTGAGGAATTGTAGCATCAAAATTTTTGAGGTTAAATAGGTATTCTAGTCTCTGCTGAACCTCCTGCTAGAGAGAATAAGTCTTTCTAAATTATTCCCTTTCTAATAATTCTGTCTTGATCAAGGCAAAAAAATTTACGATCGCTCTGTTGCTTTGATTAAAAATAAGCAGCAATCTCACTGTAGTCTTTCGCAAGTAAATTGCGATCGCTTTGCTCTGAAGCCAACTGTTGGTTGCTTTCAAGCCAACTATGTTTTGAGAAGAAAATTCATAATTTAATACGTTTAATACTGGTAAGCTTGTAAAATATTTTCTCCGAGTTAGTCATAGCTGTAGTAGCTTGATCTCGAAGTTATTCCTTACTATTTGCGGAATAGTTAAATTTAGATTTTTGGTGATTAAACTAAATTAAGGATTGTCAAACATGGCGACTTGCACAGACAAAGCAATTGACCACTTAAATCAGCTTGGATATAACGCAATTAAACTGCCGAGAGAGGGAATTACCCCATTAACTGTTTTATCCCGCGATCCTAAAACTTCGATTTCAACTATTTATGGTAATCTTAGAGATATAGTCGCCGAACCCGTTCCATCTCTTCCCCAAGTTTTTGAAAATCTTCAAGCAGGAACGATCAGTGGATTGAAAACAAATAAATTAGAGTTAAAGTTTGGTATTTCAATTCTCAACGATCTTTTATCTGCATTGGGTGGAAAGAGCGCAGGCATAGAATCAGTTTTTAGGAAAGCTTCTACAATCGAGTTTGAATATGAAAATGTTCAGTATGACACTGTTATGCCTGCTTCTGTTACTAAATTCTTGAGAGGCTCGAAGCCTTCGATTGATGATGACTTTGTTGCTCAATTTAATGAACAAGGGGAAGCTTACATCATCATCGATGTTCTAAAATCTAACTCTTTTGGGATTAGAGTTTATCAGGACAGCGACCGGGGAATAGACATTAATATCGACGCTATTAAAAATGTAATTGGATTAAATTCAAAAATTTCTGTGGAAAAAAAGGTAGATACTAAAATCTCCTTTAATGGCAGCCAAGCCCTTGGTTTCGGCTTCAAAGCTTGTCCAATTTGGGTAGAGACTGTTGGTGGAGTTTCACGATTTAAGTTAAATCCTAATACCAATCAAAGTGTAGCCCTCAGAGGTTCCCCAGAATCTTCGACTGAACCAACTTTAGATGATGAGGATGGTTTAACGCCAGTTTTGATTGCTCCCAATCAATTAATAGAATTAGTATAGACTGAAACCCACAAGTTAACAGCGATCGCTATTAATTTGTGCGTGATCAAACGTACCGACAGAGATAATAATTGCAGACTATTGGCACTTATTAAATAATTGTAATTGGGCTAAGAATATCTAGGTAAGCCTAAAAGAAGCGTTTGCTCCTTTGACTTAGGTAAGGTGTTTGTCTGAGCATAGATCCGCTACTCTCTTACTCCGCTACTATCTTACAAAGTTCAGAGCGGAGGTTTCCTCCGCTCTGACTTTGCGCTGATTGAAGACCACCAAATCGTAGATTTAGTGGGGGTCTAAAAAGAGGTTATTCAGACGCTCCTGCGGGGAAGCAAGCTACGTCTCGTAGAGAAGCCATGCCGCAGGCTTTACGCTGCGCTATCCGCCAGTCGTACAAAATACCCAACTGAATTCTGAATCCTGACTCCTGAATTCTGTTTGATAATAAAAAATGTAAACTGATATTTTTCTTTTAACAAATAAATTTAAAATAAGAAATTCCAAATAATGAGGGTTAGTAACGACATAGCAAATCTTTGGTTAAATACTTTATATTTATTTAAAATTATGGTAGTATCCATTTACAAAATAGATATTTTGTAAATTTATTTCTATTCTTTATATAGCGTGTAAAAGCAAATAAACGTATTAAAATATGAGCATCAAAATATACCAAGTATTTGAAGAAGTACAAGTAAAAGCACAACTACTTACTAAATATTGGGATAATTTTTACACAGAAATTTCTCAGCATTTACCAGATAGATATCAGCGTGAATTGCTAGAACTTTCTGACAATTTAGAGATAGCGATTGATAAATTAGTATATGAGCTTCGCAATCCTACTCTTACTCTTGCGACAACAGGAACAACCAGTAGCGGGAAAAGCACTTTAGTAAATTTATTATGTGGGGCAGAGATTGTTCCTGTCGCTGTAAGTGAAATGAGCGCAGGAGCAGTAACTGTAGAATACAGCAATGAAAAGTCTTTAGAAATCCATGAAACTCCAGGAGCATTGTGGGAGTGTGGAAAATGGACAGGTATTACTGATGAAAGAATTTATCAACGCTTGCATGATGTAATGATCAGTTACATCGATAACAGAGAGAAACAACTTGATTTAGCTTGTCCGCAATCAACCATATCTTATCCTTTCAGACTTATCAAGGAATCAAAGCTAGAACTACCCAGAGATGTAAAGGTAAAAATCATGGATTTGCCTGGTTTAGCACATGTGGGTGATAAAGGTAATGCAAATGTGATTAAACAGTGTCGTGAGGCATTGTGCTTAGTAACCTATAACAGTGCAGAAACTGACAAAGAAAAAGTCAAAAACTTGTTGGAAGAGGTGGTGCAACAAGTGAAAGATTTAGGTGGTTCTCCTGCACGTATGTTGTTTATTCTCAATCGTATTGATGTATTTAGAGCAGATAAAAATTATCCAGAAACAGAGAAACGCTTCGTTGAAAATGCAATACAAAGTATCAAACAAGAACTGACTGGACAATTAAAAGAGTACACGACAGATATTGAAAATTTAACGGTTGTAAAACTGAGTACATGGCCTGCTTTATTAGCGCTGCAAATGAAAAATGATGAAAATTCTAGTGCAGAAGCTTGTAAAAAAGCAGATAACTATTTTAATGGGTTAATTGATGAAGATATACTAGAAGACTTACCACGTAAAGTAGAAAGGTGGTCTGTACATGACCGAAATAGGGTTGCTGATGCATTATGGAAAAAATCTTATGCAGAAGATTTTCAACAGCATTTGAAGGATCATATAAGTCAACATTTCCCACGGCTGGTAATCCCCCAAGCAATAGAGCGTTTTAATATTGGTGCTGGAAACGCTATTACAGAGTGGGCTATTCAAACAACAACAGCGATTATTAATAGTTCAGAAAAACAATATAAAGAGGAATGTGAAAAAATAGGTTGGATTAGATCAGCACTTGATAGTTTCCTGCAAGAAAGCGACAAAAACTTAAGAGAACCATTTGAAGAAATAGATAAAAAAATTAAACAAGTTCTAGCAGGCGAGTCAGAAGATGATCCAGTACTTTTTTTAGAAAATAGTATCAAAAATCTGAATAAGGTTGAAGCTTACAATGAATTGGGAGACAAACTATGCTCACTTTATGAATGGCGGAGGGGAATAGGTAAAGGAATAAACCAAGTTTTAGAAACAGTAGCTAAGTCTTTAGAAACTGGAAGAGTCGTTTTAGATACTCCAAATTTGAAAAAAGCAAATGTTTCCTCTGTAAACCTGTTGGGTTATTGTTTAAAAAGACTAATCAACTTGGGCTACACAGGTTCAGTTGCCAAATCTGGTAAAAAAATAGAAGCAAGAACAGAGGATGAGAAGAAGAAACTTAAGGAATTAAATGAAAATCTAAATGAACTGGCTACTCATTTAAATCTTGTTATGCAAGATGTATTAAAGCAAATTTCTAGCCAAGAGCTAGATAGAATGTACCAAGCCGTAGTTGAGCTTTTTAAATGTCATTTATCCCATATAGAAAAAGGTACAAATAATATTGCGCCTAATCTTGCAATTAAATTTCCTGATTCTCAACTAATCAGAGTTGACAGTAAACCTACATTTAATTTAAGTTTCAAAGCTGGTTTTGCAGTCACATCAGGAACTTGGAAAGAGGCTATACAAGTAGAAAAGACTAAAAGGAATTGGTATACATTGTGGATTGTAGAACAAAAATACTCTGAAACGGAATATAAAACTCGTTCTAGCGATAATGCTGAAATTCCTAGCACAGAAAAGTTACTTGAGAATTGGCAATTTCAGATTAAAACAGCAGATAAAGAAATAGTGACACAAATCTCACGTTGGCTATTAGAGCAAATAGATAGCTTAGGAAAAAATGTGGATAAAATCCAAAATGATATTCTCAATCGCTATCAAGAAAGACTTGATACTGCAAACAGAGAAATTACTATAGATTATGAAATGCAACAAAATGTCTGGCTACCCATGCAACAAAAAGCTAAAAGTCTTATTGAAGATTTTGACAGTTTAAGTAAACCCTTGAAAGAGGAGCTTTAAATTAAAAGTGGCGAATGATAGTTTATACGATTTATATAATCAAGTTTTTAATTATGTATATCCTCAGATAAAATCCCTAAGACGTGGTGTTTTATATAACGTTTTGTACATAATACTTGATGGTGAACGTCACAACGCTGAATATATTTGTAATAATTTCGGCATTAAAATTTCAGCTACAAAAGATGATGATGGAGAAATTGTTAATAATATAGGTGTCCCAATTAAAATGATGTATAATCCTTTCTTTATAAATTTAAGCAAAAGAGAAATATTTTGGATTGTAGTAGTCGCTTGTCTACTTGTTGGAGTAATTGGATGTATTAAATTTATTCAAAGACGAGAAAATGAAGAAAGAGAGGGTAATGGTAGAAATGCACAACAACCGGTAGCTGTGCCTTCACAACCTTCAGTGGCTCAGCTTCAACCACTTACTGTAGCCTTATGTCTTGTAGCACCTGCTCATATACTAAATTCTTTAAAGGAACAAGATTTAATAGATGCTGATGTAATTGAAAAACTTATAGATAATTCGTCATATTTTCTATCTATAAAAGATGCTGATGCTGAATTATTACAACAGGATTTAGATCTAACGGATGAAAATATTTCAATTATTAGCGATCGCAGAGAGGTTTATGTCAGAATTCAGATTAAGGATGGGGAAGAAATACTGGATAAAACAGTTCCATATATTTTAAAAAGAAATTTACCATCTAATCATAAAGGAGTCGTTAAAAAATTAGCTCCTCTTGGAGATTTATCTGGTTTAGAAAAATTTAATCGTGTTTAAGGAGCCTAGAGATGGATTGGAAAACAGCTTCTTCTCTTTATGAGACTCGTCTTAGTGAAGCTTTAAATGTGCAGCGATACGCAATTAACTTAGCTAATTTACCTCAAGCTGAAGTACCCCCTGAATTAAAAGAAATACTTTTACAAGAAGCAGAACCAGCCCGTCGGCAACTTGAAAGATTGAAAAAACGGGAATTTCGGATTGCAGTTGTCGGTTTAGAGAAAGCAGGAAAGAGTACTTTCATTAATGCTTGGTTAGAATGTGATTTACTTCCAGCTAAAAGTGGAAGATGTACATTTACAACAACACAAATTTATTCAGTTCAAAATGACATAGAGCAAAAACTGGAAGTCCAAGCAAAAACAGAAGAGCAATTTATTAATTTATTAAACGAACTTGAAGCAGCAAAAGCCCAAGAAGATATTAAAACTATACAAGAAAATAAAATAACTTTAGAGCAAGTAAGAAGCGAAGGTAATTGTACTTTTCCATTTACTCGTCTAGAAGATATTAGAGAATCACTTAAAAAGTATGTAGCAGACGAAAAGTATGCTCATGCCGTTTTAGAAGCAAGACTTTATACAAACAAACTAGCTCAAGCTGAAGGTATTGTATTTTACGATGTTCCTGGTTTAGATTCAGGTTTAGCAAAGCACGTTGACGAAGCGAAGGAAATGCTCTCAGATTGTGACGCTGTAATATTAGTACAGCGTTTTACTAGCCTGAGGGAGAAGGAATTAGAAATCATCAAATTTACAGAACTTGGTGATAAAAATATTACCGTTGCTGATAAACTTTTTGTATTTTTAAGTCGTATTGACTCATTAGCTACTCCAGAAGCGCTGAAAACTCATATTGAAGAAGCATCTCAAGATTGGTATAAACGTGCCAGACTTCCACAGGAACGTATTGTATATGGTTCAGCTGGGGCATATTTAGTTTTAAACGGATTAGCTGGAGAACAAACCAAGTCAGAGATTGGTGACGTAAACAATATCAGATCTCAATTGGAAAGATTAACTGGAATTAGTGATGAGGAAATTTTAAATAAAAAAAGTACTGGAATTCCAGAAATCAAGGAAAAAATATTTAATTATATCAACACTGAACGTGTATTTATCTTAAAAAAAAGATGCGATGCTTCAATCAATACAATCCTAAATAATTCAGAAAAAATTTATCATTTAGTTAGCAAACGATATCCTGAAAACCCTGAGGAGGCAAAACAAGTTGAAGAAAACCGTAAACGTATTTTATTTAGTGAATGGTTAAATAAAAGATGGGAACAAAAGAAAGGAGAGCTTCAACAATTTTATAACTCTTCTATTGCTAATAACTCTCTAGATAATTTAACTACAAATTCTGTAACAAGTCTTAGTAAATTCAAACAGAGATATTTAGAGATTGTTGCAAGTGAGATACAAAAACTAAAAGAAGAAGCATTTAGAAAAAAAGATATTATCTTTGCTGCAAACTCATTCCCTGAGTTTGACCGCATGAAAGCTAATTTCGCTTGGCGTGAAGATTTATACGGTGACATTAGCAAACTTTTATCTTCCATAGCTCGACAATTAGCTTTGGAATTGAAAGATGAAGCATTAAAGTTAGTCGAATACATGACAACATTATTGTGGGGTAGTAACCAAGTAAAAGAAAGATTAATTGACAAATCTGACGAATACTTTTTATTCAAACTAGAAAATAGTTTAAGTGTTCTATTTTTACGTTTTGCTCGTCCAGTGGCAGAAGTATTAATTCGCGCTCCAATTAATAGCGATGCCCGTGGTAAAATTGCGAAAAGCCTGGGAGCCGATATTGAAATAGTTGATAACTATTACATGGGTGAAGAGCCAGCTTTTCAAGTTCTAAAAAGATACGCTAAATACGGTTATAACTTGCTTTATAATCAAGAAATAAGGCAACAAATTTTAGGATTGACAGGAGTTGCAGCGCCTCTTATTGATGTTGCTACAAAAGTTGCTATAAATGTTTCTAACGAATTTAAATCTCCACATGACGATGTAACTTTTGAGGTCGAAAACGATATAAATGCCTTTGAAGAATACTTGCGTGCTGCAATTTTTGAAGCAGCAGGTTTTGAACCATACTGTATTCAAGAACTCAAGGGCTTGATTGATACTTTTAGAGAAAAGCAAAGCACATGGATGGGGATTGCCCAAAATGAATGGTTGCAAGGAAACCCACTTCTTTTAGCAGAAATACCACAAGAATTACGATCGCAAGAGTCTAATCTAGAAGTTAGTGAAAGATTACGGCAGTTATCTACCGCCCTCAAAAGGACTCGTTTGCAAGAAGTACAGTTGGAGTCTGTTTCTAATATTTGAGTGTAAACGTGTATCACTTTAGCCTCATGTACAAAAGCAGAGATCCGCTCTTGTTTCCATCATCTCTAATACCCAAAATAGTATGAGTGCGATGGCCTACTATCATCATCCTCTAACACCAATCCACCTTTTCCACTGCCATGTCCACAAAAATGAACAATTTGTGGTTCCACTTCCAGCATGGCGCGTCTTAAGTCAATGGGGCGGACTGCTCCCCGGACTTCGATGTCAAATCGATCGCGGTTTGGCGATCGCCTCAGTCCTTCTCGAATATCTCGGATCTCTCGATCCAAATCAAGAACTGAGGTTCCTTTGGGATTAGATGCCAGGATCAAGATTCGTTTCATGCTGGATTATTTACCTCTACCGCACAACTTCAAACAGATCGTGAACAGGAGTTGGGGCTTGATCGCCTGAGTTTTCTGTTTGCACTCTCACTCGGTAAAGTCCTGGTTGCAAATCATCGATTGTCAATATCCAATCACGGTCTCCTTCCACAAAGTCAAAGCTGAGAACAGGCTGATCGTTGTCAACTGATTGAATTTCAGCCTTCAGCTTTTTGATTGCCGAATCTGAGATTCCAATCAATCTGGCACGAATGGCGATCGCCTCATCTGCTAAATACAAATCATCCAGACTCAGACTAATGGCAGTTTTCGGTTCACCTCTCACTTGCGTTAAATCGAACTGACTAAGACGCAAAACATCTAATAAGGTATCCAATACTTGAGCTTGGTTTTGCAAAGAGCCATGCTGTTCAGCAATAAAGAAATTATTAAAATTGTCTGCTCGCTCCACCGGGATGGAGGAAACCTTGGGTACGGTTCCATCGCCATCGCCTAAACTCAATTGATTTTTCATTACTCCTGGTAAGTCCTCACTAGCGATAAGTTTTCCATCTTTGAGGACAGCCGATTGTAATGTTGGTTGTTGCGTTCCAGAAATTGGAACTGTTTTCAACGATTTGTGGTATCGCTCATCTTTAAGATGTTGCTCGACAGCTGCATCTATTTCTAGATGAAATTGGTAAGCATCCTGGGCTTTTCGCCGATCGATGTTGGGGAGATTGTCTATTTCAGCAATCCGGTGATACTCTCCATTAATGTTAATCACCTTGTAGCGGGGAAGCAGTTGGTAAAGGGAGGTGAGCGATCGCATCACCTCAGTTAAGTCCAGAAAAAGCTGCTTGTAACCATTGGCCAAGAAATTGACCGCTTTCAAGGAACCCCGGTAGGGAGTACCAAAGGTAAATAAAGCTCTACTATCCTGCCAACCTTCCAATACTTCTAAGTAATAGCGAGACACCAATCCACCCATACTATGGGCTAACAAAATTACCTTTGCATCTTTAGCACCACTCTCTCGCCAGCATTTTAATCGCTTGTCTATCAGCTTTTTCAACAATCGTGCATTTGCTCGATTATCCCGTCGCCAGTCATAGGGAAAATGGTAGAAGTTAGCAGCTTTATCGTCTGGGTCGTTGTAAATATCGCCAGGAGTGACATGAAAGTTGTCGGTAATTAAACGTGCGATTTTGGTGTAACCATCAATCTTCCATAATCCTGGAACTAGATGAGTATCTTGAATCAGTGCAGTTGCTCGAATACCGTCGCCTAAACTTTCTGCTTCTGGATCGTCCTGACCTAATTTCAGGTTATTCAATGCTTCGTCTGATTTAGTCACAATCTGCCAGATTGCCTTACCGGAGATTGCCCAGAGGTCTTTGCCGTCTTTTTGCAAAACACTTCCCAAAATGCCAGGAAGGATAACAACCATGTCTTTCATGGGAGCTTTGTTAGCCATTGTAGTTACTCCAATCTTTTTCTCAGTATTTAATTTCTTGCCATTTGCTATTAATCTCTTCCCTGAAAGCCGTTGCAGGTTCTTCTAAATGTCCATTGATGACTTTCGTTGCGTTGGAAATTGAAACCACTCCATCTTCATATATTTCAGACAGAGGAGAAACAATTGTAGTTCTTGGAAAAACATCTTTGTTTCTTTTTTGGTAGCAAAGTAACAATCCACCCTCGGGAATCACCCGTGTCTGTTGCCACTGCCAAAATCCTTCTAGGCTTGCCCACTTAATGGTAATTAGATGGCGCTTGTTTGCATTACTCAACTCTGGAATGATTTGAGTCCAAACCGTTCCTATATAGTTTGCAGGATCGGTGTATTCTCCCAAACCAGCTTTCGTTCTTAAAATGGGCATAAAATGAGATTGAGCCTCAGAGTCTGTTTCATTTTCCCAAGAATGTTCTGGTATCAACTTTCGAGTAGAAATAGAAGAGTTAGGTTGAATTGCTGCTAGACCTATTTCAAATGCTTGTTTAATTGTCAATCCAGATCCCAATCCATCGTAGAAGCCAACAGCGAAGTCGATTGCAACAGGGTCTTGAACTGCTTGATTCATCCCAATTACATAGTTGATATGTTGGGTTATGACATCAGCCTGTTTTTGGGAATAGCAAGCATTTAAAATAACACATTCTACAGAATCTGCAAATAATTTAAATAATCCGGATAATGCTTCTGTGCCAACAAATTGGAGTTCTCCAACATTGTTTTCTAACACTAATCCGGCGTCGCCTTCCCCATGCCCGCAAAAGTGAACAATTTGTGGTCTAATGTCAAGTAAAACACGATGAATATCTCGCGGACGAACTGCCCATCGGGATTCGATATCAAAATGTTTTCGCCACTGCGATCGCTGTAATCCTTCATAAATTTCCCGTACTTCTTTGTCAAGTCGCAAGCGCGAAGTTCCTTGAGGATTAGATGCTAAGATTACTATTTTTTTCATAAAAAATGGGCTAACTTATAACAGCTTTTGAGCAATGTTATACTGAGTTAATTTAATTTTCTAGAAATTATCGACATTAACAGATGAATTAATGTAACGTGAGTTCGATGAACCTCTCCCCAACCCCTCTTTGAGCTACGGTGTACACACAAGTCGGAAATAGTAGTCTGTGAACGAATAATTGACGAGTAAATTCTCTGTAGAGACGGCGATTTATCGCGTCTTGTGAACGTGTCAGTCTTTTAGACGCGATAAATCGCGTCTCTACATGAGGGCTTTCTGGCTTATCCCAAGCGTATTGGAATAAAACTGGATCTGACTTGTGTGTATACCGTAGAACCCCTCTTTGAGAGGGAGAGGAGCTTTAAGATCCTGAGTTGGGCACGAAAAATTAGGGTTTTTAAGCCTCTCCCCAAAGCGGCTATGGTATACACACAACTCTCTTTACCTGCACCTTTGTTGCATCGACCTGCACCTTTGTTGCATCGACCTGCACCTTTG
>NZ_CAWUDO010000138.1:0-16221 GCF_963920935.1 Nostoc sp. CCY 9925
TTAGTCATTAGTCATTAGTCATTAGTCATTAGTCATTAGTCATTAGTCATTAGTCTAGGACTTACGCAAAAACTCTCTGAAACTCTTATTTCTTTGTGTCCTTTGCGTCCTTTGCGGTTCGTTTTTTCATAATTTTGCGTAAGTCCTGTAGTCATTAGTGAATAACCAATGCCCCATACTCCATGCCCCATGCCCAATATGATAGCTGTAACTCAAATTCCACTCGACAACATCCCCGTAACTCCTGAATTCTACAACTGGCCAGCTTTATTACAACAGTTGCTGAATCGGCGATCGCTAACAGTTTCCCAAGCTGCGGATCTCATGCAGGGTTGGCTCACAGATGCCATTCCCCATGTTTTATCAGGAGCGATTTTAGCCGCAATTCAAGCTAAAGGCGTATCTGCCGAAGAATTAGTTGGCATGGCTAGCGTTTTACAATCTCAAAGGCTAGGGACTGGGCAAGAATTTTCCCAATCCCCAACCCCCCTAATTGACACCTGTGGAACTGGCGGAGATGGTGCTTCAACTTTTAATATTTCTACTGCTGTTGCTTTTGTTGCCGCAGCAGCGGGGGTAAAAGTAGCTAAGCATGGTAATCGTTCTGCATCTAGCAAGGCTGGTTCCGCTGATGTGTTGGAAGCTTTGGGTATAAATTTAAATGCTAGCCCAGACAAAATACAAGCGGCAGTGGGTGAAGTCGGAATCACCTTTTTGTTTGCTCCAGGTTGGCATCCTGCACTTAAAGCAGTTGCCACTTTGCGAAAAACTTTGAAAGTGCGGACTGTTTTTAATTTGCTCGGTCCTTTAGTAAATCCTATGCGACCGACAGGGCAAATTATTGGTGTGAATGACCCGCTTTTATTAGAGGAAATAGCTCAAGCTTTATCTCAATTAGGATGTCAGCAAGCGATCGCCCTTTACGGACGCGAACGTCTAGATGAAGCTGGTTTAGCTGATGTCACTGATTTAGCTGTACTCCAAGATAAAAAAGTACGTTCTCTAACACTCAATCCTCAAGAACTGGGTTTGAGTTTTGCACCAACTACGGCGTTGCGGGGTGGAGATGTCCAAGAAAATGCCGAAATTTTGCAGGCAGTTTTGCAAGGTAAAGGCACTCAAGCACAGCAAGATGTAGTTGCTTTAAATACAGCGCTAGCCCTGCAAGTTGGTGAAGCTATTGATGGGGAAAGGGATATCTTAGCAGCTTGTGGCAAAGGTGTTGCCCTCGCAACAGAAATTCTCCAAAGCGGTGCTGCTTGGACAAAGTTAGAACAACTTGCACAATTTTTACACGAATTGTAGGGGCGCACACCTGTGCGCCTCTACGTGCATTACACCGAAAATTATACACAAGGAAAAACAGATGATTATAGTACTTAAAAGCGCTACGCCCGTTGACGAAATCACTCGCATCAGTCAAGAGCTGAGTGAGATTTGGAAAGTTACAGTAGAAAAAAGCATCGGCACTCATAAAGTTGTGCTGGGGCTAATTGGTGATACTTCTACTATCGATAAATTGCAAATCCAGGAATTTAGCCCTTGGATTGAGCAAGTGTTACGGGTGCAACAACCTTTCAAGCGGGTAAGTCGAGAATTCCGACATGGAGAAGCCAGCGAAGTTGTCGTACCTACACCTAACGGTGATGTCTATTTCGGAGAACATCATCCCATCGTAGTAGTAGCTGGGCCTTGTTCTGTTGAAAATGAAGCGATGATTGTAGAGACAGCAAAGCGAGTCAAAGCAGCAGGCGCAAAGTTTCTGCGTGGTGGAGCCTACAAACCCCGCACTTCACCTTATGCATTTCAAGGTTATGGTGAAAGTGCTTTAGATTTGTTAGCAGCAGCTCGTGAAGCTACGGGTTTGGGTATTGTTACAGAACTGATGGATGCTGCGGATTTACCAGCAGTGGCGAAAGTAGCTGACATCATCCAAATCGGAGCTAGGAATATGCACAATTTCTCGCTGCTCAAAAAAGTAGGCGCTCAAGATAAGCCAGTGCTACTCAAGCGAGGAATGTCTGCCACAATTGACGAGTGGTTGATGGCAGCAGAATATATTTTGGCATCAGGAAATCCAAATGTGATTCTTTGTGAACGGGGAATTAGAACTTTTGATGGGAAATATGCCCGTAATACTTTAGATTTGTCAGTGATTCCGGTGTTGCGATCGCTCACTCATCTACCAATCATGATTGACCCCAGCCACGGTACTGGTAGATCTGAATACGTTCCACCTATGGCAATGGCCGCGATCGCCGCTGGTACAGATGCTTTAATGATTGAAGTTCACCCCAATCCAGCTAAGGCTTTATCTGATGGCCCACAGTCTCTAACCCCTGAAAAGTTTGAGCGCTTGGTTCAAGAAATGTCAGTTCTAGGTAAAGTAGTCGATCGCTGGTCTACATCTGTATTTGATAGCATTGCTGAAAGCCACCTTCTGTTCGCCGCCAGAACTTTAAAAGCTGGTAGACCGTAATCTTAACCGATTTTTGGCGTTGCTGAATTTGAATGTGAATAATTATAAAAACCTATCCAGAAAACCTATCAATTAGTTTTTCTTGGAAGCGTGAAATTATCCGCCCTTCGGGCAAGGCAGAGGGCAGCAGGGAAGAAAGTTTTAAGGTAAGCATGAGTGCCTTGCCCAAACTGGGTTTAAGACCCCCACCAAATCTTCAATTTGGTGGTCTACAATTACTGTTCTTGTTAGAATTCCCCTGTAATTGGCCTTCTGCCTTCTTCAATTCATATTTTTAATTAGCAACGTCTGGGACTATACTATTATTTTGTAAAGATTCTGAACTGAAATCTCGTAGGTATATACCTCTAGAAATAAAATTTATTATTTCTAGAATTTTTATTTATTTCTTTAAACTTACTGGTTTATAAATTATATCTTCCCTAAGAATTATTTTCATCTCTTATGTCTGGAATGGTACAGAAGAACTATAGTTGTTAGATTTAATTTTGAAGGACAAGGTTCATCTGAGTGAAAATAGGAAGGATTATTATGAAGTTCAATATTGATGAGTATGTACAAAATTCCCGAACTGGGCAGGTGGGCAGAGTTATTGGTTACGGACATGAAATGATCAACAATGTGTATACCATAACGCTAAAAGTCTTAATAGCTGAAGCTGCTAATTCTTCCAAAAGATTATTAGTGTTGGAAGATGGAGTTTCAGCTTGGAGTCTGATGTCATAGCTGAAGAATTCTAATTCTTCGGGAGCAATAAAATTGCACCTTCTTGTCTTCTGAAGTTTTTCAGATGGCAACTAAGGAAATTCACCTTTTGACTAAAACTGATTAGCCAAACAAGGATGTTTGAAAAGTGGTTAGCTGTGATTTTAATTACCCCCCTTAATCCCCCCTTGGAAAGGGGGGAGACCGGAAATCTAGTTCCCTCCCCTTGACAAGGGGAGGGTTAGGGAGGGGTAAAAAATATTTGATACATCAATCATGACTTTTCAAACATTCTCTAAGGACGTACTCTTGAAGTCCCTCTGTTGGAAACTTTTTGCTGGGAAAACATTGCTTGCAAAACAAGCGCAGGGTCTACATAATTATTGCTGTATTTTAGCCCCCAGTGGAGATGTGGCCCAGTGGTGCGTCCAGTCATTCCTACCCTACCAATTCTGGCTCCAGTCGGTATTGGCTGACCTTCCCAAATTTGAATTCCACCTGCGCGGTCAATGAAATAACGGCGACCAGATGCAGTTTCCACATTTCCTTCCATGTGGCAATAAGTGTGTTCCCATTCACCTGATTTAATTACTATATGGGAGCCGCAAGCGCCACCATTGGCAACTTTAATTACTGTACCTACCCACCAATTACGAACATAACTACCTTGTGGAGCAGCCATATCTAAACCGCCATGAAATTCCCAATTAGAACCACCAGTAGCTGAGGGACGGTAACCAAAACCAGATGTGTAAGCTTGAAAGTTCTCTACAGGGAAAGAAGCTGCTTGCCAACTATTAGCTCTGGCTACTTTCTTTGGCTGAACTTCTCTGGCTCTAACTATTTCTGGCTGAGGCAATAGAGTAATTAAACTTCCAAAACAAAATCCTAATATCAACAGAGTGGCTCCAGAAAGTACTACTCTTTGTTGCCTCTTAGTCATTTTTTAATTCCTGAATTTCACAAAATTATTTATTGTTTACTAATCTTCGGATTAAATAATTTTAAATCATGATAAAAAATAAAAAATTTTCAATACTAAAAATAGCAGATTAATTATATTTTTTTATTATTGAATTTAGTATTTTAGTTTAAGATTCAGCAAATTTACTTTACCTCAATAATGATACCAGGTTTTTGCTTGCCAAATTTGTATGTCTTATATAAATAAAAAAATTAAAAATTAGATAATAATATAAATTTCTAATACATTAAAAGAGAACGTATAAATTATATCTTTTAGTTAGCTAATGGTTATTACTTATTTATAGTATTGAATAATTATGCTTTTTGTTACTAGTCTAAAATCAATACATAGTAGATCTGAAAAAAGTCTGAAACGATACAATTCTGGACTAAGCTAATTGACGGGGCTAGAGTAGGCTCAGCAGTGAAAGAGTTGCCAAGCAGTTGAAATATTGTTAACGTTTATGCTTAAAATTGCACAAGAGGTTTATTTAGCATCTACTAAAAGCTAAAGTTGACCCTTGCAGGACTCCCCCAAGACATGTTGACTGAAATCTTGCCTTTCCGCTTTGAATTAGACACGATCGCGATCGCTGGAGCGACTTTATGGTCACTGGCGTTATATCTAGGTTTTTCAAAAGCCAGTGAATGGGTAATCGAGCAACTCAACCGCTGGTTTAACTTTGCCGAGCGATCGCTTTATACCAGCCAGTCAGAATTTGAAAAAACTCGTAAAGCTAGAGAATCCCAAAACGCCTTTTACGCTTCACTCTTTAGTATTGTGCCTTTCTTAGTAATTGGCGCTTTCTTTAATTGGGGTGTAGAAATCAGTTTAGGACGTAGCTGGGGAATCAGCTTAGGTATACTTGCTTGTATTAGTTGTGGCATTTTTGAACTGGGACGACGCAGTGGTGGATCTCCGGATTAAGTAGAAGGGATGAAGGTCTGGGGAGTGTGGGCAGATAGGGAGCAGGGAGCAGGGAGCAGAGGGGAAAGAAGTCATTTTTCATTCTCCCCCTTGCCCCCCGCCCCCTGCCAAGAACTGCCTTTTCCCCATGCCCATCTCCCCTTACTTCCCAATTTCCTCGCTAACAATCTGTGCTATCTTCTGGGCTGCTCCGCTTTCGCCACGAACCTGACGTAGCTTATCTCGCATATCGTCCAATTTTTCTGGATGAGCCAAAAAATCTAATACTATTTCCCCAACTTCTTCTGGCTGGAGTTTGCCTACAAGTTCTGGCACAATTTCTTCCTGTGCCCAGATATTCGGCCATGCTAATAAACCTTTGCGTCTGAGAAATACCCAGTTAATCACCTTGGCAAAGGTAGAACCCACCCCTGGCAAATTTGCCAATAAACCCGGTAAACCATCCCAAGAACGCATCGCATCCAATTGTTGGGTAGGTAGCAAAACAATCATCGGCACTCCTAAAGCACCGAGTTCAGCGGTGTTTGCCCCCACCGTAGTCACGCAAATGCGGCACTGGGATAACAAGTCATAGGCAGGGTTGTCTTGCGATAATTCTATAGTTAGGCCTGTCTGCGTTTTGAGTGACGGTTTACTTTTATTGTCCTCTGGAATTATTAAGGAAACACCGCTAAGACCAAAAATTTCCACAAAAGGGTTTTTTTGGGAATCGCCAAAACTAGCTAAAGTTTGTAAATCCAAGGTTGGAGCAACAGGAATCACAAATTTGGTTTGGGGTCTGTTGAGGTGAATATGTTCGGCAATGGCTAACATCAAAGGTATCCCTTGGGTTAATTTTGCCGCTTTTGAACCTGGTAACACACCAATTAGTTCAGTGCTAAGTGCTGAATCCTGAGTAGAGACGTGATTAATCGCGTCTGTACAAGAGTTAGCTGTTAGAAGTTGTCCTTGGGCTTCTAGCATTAAATCTCCCACAACAGTACATTTGTGGGCATATTTTTGGGAAACACGGGCAGCAACTTGAGGTTTCATCACTCCAAAACGGTCAATCCAGTTATGCCATCGGGCTTCCCATTCGGCGTAAACAACTGTACGATATCCTAGTTTTTTGCCAATCACTACAGGGAAAATTTGATCGCCGCCGAGAAAAACAACTACACCGCGACTTCTCCAGTCCCAATTTTCAAATGTTTTGCCCCAGAGCAAAAATTGCCAAAAATGCTCTGCTGGCTGAACTCTGTCTACTTCTGGGTAAGAAAGAGCGATCGCACCTTCTTTGCCAGTAGCATTGGGACAGGGGGATAAAACGACAGAAATCCTCACAACAGAACGGTCATCCCCTAGCTGTTGCCGCAATGCGTTCACTACTGGACGTACCCAAGTGGTTACTTCCCCTGGGCCGTTAGAGAGAATAAGAATATCTACTGGAGTCATGAGTTAATGGTGACTGTTAGGCAAGCATTTCTGCTTCTTTGGGTAGAGACTATAACAGCAAGTCAATATGGTATATTTTATCAGTAAGTATCGCACCTGCTATATTCTAATGGTTTATAGCAATCAAAGGTATCCACGTTCATGGCTGCAATTGAGAAGACAGAGCTTGCAGAGTTGATCCGTGAGACAAGAGCGCGTCTTGAACTCTCACAGGTCAAGTTTGCAGAGAAACTGGGGGTTTCATTCCATAGTGTTAATCGATGGGAGAACGGACGGACAAAGCCTTTACCACTAGCGATGAAACAAATTGAAGCATTACTGTACTCCTTGGGCGATCGCGGTGAAGATTTACTAGCCAGGTATTTTTCGTCTGGGAGGAATTAACATGATGCCCCCTGTTCTGAAGACAGCAGTTTCAGACGATATCCAATTCCAGCAGGAGGAACGATAATGGCACTGCGGTTTCTCCTGCTCGAAGATAATCGATTAGATGCCGATATTGTTGAAATCACGCTGATGGATGGCGGTATCGACTGTGAACTGCTCCAGGTGCAAACTCGTGCTGATTTTGTGGCAGCACTCTTAAAGGATGAGTTTGACCTGATTTTGGCCGACTATGCACTACCAGGTTTTGATGGCGTTACTGCTCTAGAAATTGCTTGCCATCTGCGTCCTGATATGCCATTTATCTTCGTCTCTGGCAGTTTCGGTGAGGAATTGGCCATCGAAACGCTCAAACGTGGAGCCACAGATTATGTCTTGAAGCAACGGCTAGAGCGGCTAGTGCCATCAGTACAACGGGCACTGCGAGAAACCCAAGAACGCTGGGAACGCAAACAGGCAGAACTCATGCTATTCCAGCAGAAGCAACTACTAGAGTTAATTGCTTCTGGACACCCACTGGATGAATGCCTTGCAGCCATGTGTGCCTCAGTGTCTGAGCTTCATCCAGGTACACGCGCCTGCTTTTTGCTGACTGATGCTCAACGGATGACATTTCAAAACTCGATTACTCCAGATTTTCAATCGTCCTTTGGCGAAGGACTCAACAATGCTCCAATTAACGATTTGTGCATAGGAACCTGCGGCGAGGCGGCGTATCGGGGTGAGTCGATTACCTGCGCCGACATTCTTAACGACGATCGCTGGTCGAAGGAATGGCGAGATCTTTGTGTGAGTCATGGCATTTTGGCTTGTCATTCCAAACCAGTGATGGGGGTGGATGGTCTACCCCTGGGATCGCTGATGCTTTGCTTTGACCAAGCACGGATACCGACTGATTGGGAGTATCAACTGGCTGACTTTGGCACCCAAGTTGCCAGCATTGTCTTCGAGCGCGATCGCTCTCATCTTGCGCTGCGGGAATCCGAAGCAAAATATCGCACGTTGTTTGAATCCATCGACGAAGGCTTCTGCATCTGTGAAATGCTGTTTGATGAAAACGGTAAACCAATTGATTATCGGTTTCTCAAAGTCAATCCAGCTTTTGAAACAATGACGGGGTTGAAACAAGCCACCGGTAAAACGGCGCGAGAACTCGTCCCCAATCTCGAAGCTTTCTGGTTTGAGATTTATGGCAAAGTCGTGCTGACAGGCAAACCGATTCGCTTTCAGGATCGCTCGCTCGCCATGAACAACCGTTGGTTTGATGTCAACGCTTTTTGCATCGATGCAGCCCAAAGCAACCAGTTCGCCATCCTATTCGCCGACATCAGCGATGTCTACGACGAGCTTCGCTTACGCAAACAAGTTGAACGAGAACGAGAGCGATTTCTGGCTGTTGGTTCAGATTTGCAAGTAATTACTGGTATTAATGGTTATTTCCAATGGGTCAGCCCGACCTTTAAAGGAATACTCGGCTGGACAGTGGAGGAAATGACATCCCGTCCTTGGACTGATTTTGTCCATCCAGACGACATCAGCGCCTCCGTCTCGGAAACTGCCAGTCTATTCTCCGGCAATGAAACCATGAGGTTTGAGAACCGTTATCGACACAAAGACGGCTCCTACCGTTGGTTGCTTTGGAAGGCACAGCCGTACCCAGAAGAACAGGTGATTTACGGGGCTGCCGTGGACATCACGGATCGCAAACAAGCTGAAGCCGAAATTCAGCTGCTGAATCAGCAACTCAAAGAGCGCGTCAACGAATTACAAACTCTATTTGAGTTACTGCCTATTGGCGTGGCGACCGCAGAAGATCCAGAATGCACAACGATCCGCGTCAATCCTTATCTGTCTCAACTGATTCGAGTTCCGATACAGGCGAATGCCTCTCTGGGCGCTGCTGGCGATCAACGCCCTCTCTATCACTTATGTCGAGACGGTCAAGACATTCCAGTTGCCGACTTACCTATGCAGTATGCAGCAATTCACAATACATCGGTGCAAAATGAAGTGGTAGACGTTGTACATGCCGATGGCACAGTAATTAAACTGCTCTGTTATGCCTCACCGTTATTAGATGAACACAAAAGGGTGAGAGGTGTTGTGGGGGCATTTGTCGATATCACCCAGCGTGTCCTGGATGAAGCTACTCTGCGTGAGAATGAAGAACGGCTTTTAATTGCGCTGCAAACTGGCAAGCTTGGCTCTTGGCAGCTAAATCTTGTAACGGGAGTACTGGATAGCTCCGATCGCTGTAAAGTAAACTTTGGGCTGCCCCCAGAGGCGGAATTATCCTACCAACGGCTATTTGAGTTGATTCATCCGGGCGATCGCCAATACGTTCAACAGAAGATCGAACAGGCGATCGAAGACCGCATTGATTACGATGCTGAATATCGCATCATCTGGTCAGACGGCAGCCTCCACTGGATTATTGCCCGAGGTCGAGCGCTCTACGATGGCAACGGTCAACCGCAGCAGATGATCGGTGTCACCCTCGATATTACCGATCGCAAACTCTCAGAACAGCACATTCAACGCACTCTGCAAACATTACAAACCCTAATTGCAGCTTCGCCGTTACCGATTATTATCATTGAACCCGATTGTATTGTGCAACTCTGGAACCCAGCAGCCGAAAGACTTTTTGGTTGGAGTGAATCAGAAGTCTTAGGCAAACCGATTCCCATTGTACCGCCAGAGAAACAAGAGGAATGTCGCCAGGTGCGAGAGGCAGTGAGCAACGGGGAAATCTTCTCTGGAGTAGAGACGTACCGCTGCAAACGCGACGGCTCAACTGTGATTGTCAGTATCTCGGCTGCCCTACTAGATGACAGTAATGCCATCGTACTTTTGTTTCAAGACATCACCGAGCGTCAACAGGTACAAGAGGCATTGCGTTCGAGTCAGGCACAATTGCAAACACTCTTCGACGAAGCCCCCCTTGGTGTCTTTTTAATTGACGAGGACTTCCGCATCAGGCAAGTAAACCCCACCGCATTGCCGGTCTTTGGAGATATTCCTGATTTGATCGGTCGGGATTTTGACGAAGTAATCCACGTTTTGTGGCCGCAAGAGTATGCGGATGAAGTTGTCGAACGGTATCGCCACACCCTGGAAACCGGGGAGCCGTACTTTGTCCCAGAGGGAATTAAGGAGCGCCGCGATCGCGGCGTGATTGAATATTATGAGTGGCGAATCAACCGCATTCCCCTACCAGAGGGACGTTACGGCGTAGTTTGCTATTTTCGGGACATTTCTGCCCAAGTGTTGGCACGGGTGGCCATCGCTGAGAGTGAATCTCGCTTCCGCCTTATGGTTGAAAGCGCCAAAGATTATGCCATTTTCACCCTCGACCTCAACGGCACAATTGCCACTTGGAATTCCGGTGCTCAAAAGCTTTTGGGCTACACCGAGACAGAAGCTCTCGGCTGCAACGCTCACATCATTTTCACCCCAGAAGATAACGAGCAGGGACAAGCCGAGTGGGAAATGCAAACTGCCTTGACCCAAGAACGGGCAGACAACGAACGTTGGCATCTCCGTAAGGACGGAACCCGATTCTGGGCCAGTGGTTTAATGATGCCGTTGCAAAATGAAGCAGGCAATATACAGGGGTTTGTCAAAATCTTGCAAGACAAAACCGCAAAACGGCAAGCAGATGAACGCTTGCATCTGCTGTATGAGACGACTCGTGATTTACTCGCCGCGGAACACCCCATGCAGTTGATGAACAAATTATTTAGCAAACTTTCAGATCCGCTAGAGTTGCATTGCTACTACAACTACAAGGTTGAGGAAAAAGACAACCGACCGATGCTGCATCTGAGAAACTATGCGGGGATTTCTGATGATGTAGCTCGTTCAATGGAATGGATTGAATTTGGTCAGAATCTATCTGGAATAGTCGCACAACAGCGACGGCAAATTGTCCTGGATCGAGGGCAAATTTCCACCCATCCTAAGGCGCAACTGCTCAACTCAATGGGAATTACCGCTTATGCCTGTCAACCGTTAATCGTTCAAGGACGGTTATTGGGGTCGGTCTCATTTGCCAGTTTAACGCGGACTGACTTTACCTTAGAAGAAATTAACCTGTTGCAATTGACCTGCGACCAAATAGCCATCGCCTTTGACCGGGCAGATCTACTGACTTCAATCCAGCAACAAGCTGAACAATTACAACAAGCCAACCGCGTCAAAGACGAGTTTTTAGCCGTTCTGTCACACGAATTGCGATCGCCCCTCAACCCCATCTTAGGCTGGTCACAGATGCTGAAAACAGGCAAGCTTGACAAAGCTAAGACGGCTCAAGCCTTAACTATCATCGAACGCAATGCCAAGTTGCAGTCCGAACTCATTGAAGACTTGCTTGATGTCTCGCGGATTCTGCAAGGTAAACTTAGCCTGAATGTTTACTGCATCGATCTGGTATCAACAATTCAAGCTGCAATGGAAACGGTACAATTAGCAGCCCAAGCCAAGTCCATTGAAATTCAAGCAAGGCTGGAACCAAATGTAGGTCTGGTATCAGGTGATTCAAACAGACTACAGCAAGTGATTTGGAATCTCCTCTCCAACGCCGTCAAGTTCACCGACATCGGGGGACAAGTTGAAATTCGCCTGGAACGCCTTGACTGTTTTGTCCAGATTATCATCAGCGATACAGGTAAGGGCATCCACCCCGACTTTCTTCCCTATGTCTTTGACTACTTTCGCCAAGAGGATGGCGCTACAACTCGAAAATTTGGAGGACTGGGGTTAGGACTGGCCATCGCCCGTCACTTAGTCGAACTACATGGCGGCGCCGTTTGGGCAGAGAGTCCAGGAGAAGGGCAAGGGGCAACTTTTACCGTGAGACTACCGAGTTTGCCAAATCCATCCCCAAAGAACTCAGATCGTCAACAGTCTCAGCCATCTCTGAATTTGCAGGGCATTAAAGTTTTGGTGATCGATGATGATACCGATACGCGTGAGTTCCTTACCTTTCTGCTGGAGCATTACCAGGCAAATGTAACTGCTGTCGCTTCAGCCGTTGAAGCCATCGATAGTTTAACTGAGTGCAGGTCAGATGTGCTGGTGAGCGATATCGGGATGCCGGAGGTGGACGGATATATGCTGATGCGCCAAGTCAGAGCCTTACCGCCAGAACAGGGAGGCAATATAAAAGCGATCGCTCTGACTGCCTATGCGGGAGAAATTGACTATCAACAGGCGATGTTGGCAGGCTTTCAACAGCATGTACCCAAACCCGTAGAGCCAGAAGTTTTAGTGAAAGCGATCGTAGAACTAATAATCTCCGAAGGGAGTATATTAAATATCTAAATTATCTAGCTTATATTGTTAAATTATTACACTTTTAAATTGCCAATCATCAGGTTTGTTAGCTGTTGACGGTTGAAAGTTAACCGTCAACAGCCAACACGAAAGATGTGCTGCCTGAGATGCTCCTGGCAGCCGATCTTTTGTTTTGATACCAAATCCTCATAACCCCTCTTTGTTCTTCCCCTGCCTCCCTTGCTTTTTAAAAAAAAGAGGCTAGTGAAACAGGATTTGGTATGACTTGTCCTCTCACCCTAGTTTTCAGCGGTATGCACGACTTTGTAGTTAATTTGTTTAGCGCAGGCTCATTTATTCCTCATGGTCACTGCTACCTGTGGAAGCCAGGGTTAGTTTGGCTGCATATAATTTCTGATGCCATCATTGCGCTTGCTTACTATTCGATTCCTTTAACCTTGTTCTACTTCGTTCGCAAGCGGCAAGATTTACCTTTTTCCTGGATATTTTTGTTATTTGCCGCTTTTATTATCTTCTGTGGAACAACGCACATTGCCGAGATCTGGACACTGTGGCATCCTACCTATTGGCTATCCGGCATCCTCAAAGCTGCAACTGCGATCGTTTCATTGTTTACAGCGGTAGAACTAGTACCGCTAGTTCCTCAAGCACTAGCCTTGCCGAGTCCGCTGCAATTAAGGCAAGCAAACAAGGCTTTACACGCACAAATTGAGGAACGCTTGCAAGTTGAAAACCAGCTAAGACGGCTTCAAGAAGAACTTGAGCAGCGTGTACAGGCCAGAACTGCTGAACTCGTGCAAGTTAACCAGCAATTACAACAGGAAATTGATGAGCGACACCAGGCGGAAGCTGCGCTGCTGGTCAGTCGTGAGCGATTAGTTTTGGCACAACAAGTCGGCAAAATAGGCACTTGTGAATGGAAGATCCAAACAGGAGAATTGATTTGGACAGAAGAAATGGAAGCCCTATTTGGGCTGACACCTGGAAGTTTTGAGGGCAGCTATGAGCATTGGTTAAAACGATTACACCCAGACGATCGCTCTAGGGCGGATCTTGCCGCGCAACGAACTATCACACAAGGATCTGATTTCGACACCGAATGGCGCATTATACTTCCTGATGGCAGAATTCGCTGGTTAGCAGCCAAGGCAAAAATTTTTGATGACGGAGGTCAGCCAGATCGTTTGATTGGGGTGAATATGGACATCACTGAATACAAGGAAGTCCAACAAGAACTCCAGCAAACCCTACAAACCTTGAGTACGCTCATTCAAGCTTCGCCACTGCCGATTGTTGTCATTGAACTGGATACGACCGTAAAGTTATGGAATCCAGCAGCAGAGCAATTATTTGGCTGGAGTGCAGCAGAACTTTTAGGTCAACAGTTGCCCATTGTCCCAGAAGAAAAGCTCCAAGAATGCCACCAACTACGAGAGGCAGTCACCAAAGGAGAAGTTTTCTTTGGTGTGGAAACCTATCGTCACAAGCGTGATGGCTCAAATGTAATTCTCAACATTTCAGCGGCTCCCCTTTACGACGAGTGTGGCAGCGTTAATGCTATTTTGCTGATTCTTCAGGACATTACTCAACGCAAGCAAGCACAAGCAGCCCTGCAAGATAGTGAAGAACGTCTGCGTTTAGCTTTGGTAGCGGCAAATCAGGGACTTTATGACCTCAATATGCAAACTGGTGATGCAATTGTTAATCCAGAATATGCCCAAATGTTAGGCTACGAACCACATGAATTTCAGGAAACTAATGCTCAGTGGCGCGATCGCCTCCATCCCGATGATGTAGCAATGGTTTCTCAGATTTATGAAGATTACATTGCGGGGAAACTTGATGATTACTGAGTAGAGTTTAGACAGCGAACTAAAGCTGGAGATTGGAAATGGATTTTCTCAGTAGGAAAGATTGTATCGTGTGATAGTGACGGGCGACCCCTGCGGATGTTAGGAACTCATACCGACATTAGCGATCGCAAAAGGGCAGAAGCCGAACGAGAACAACTGCTGTTACGAGAACAAGCGGCACGCGAGCAAGCAGAAGCAGCAAACCG
This sequence comes from Nostoc sp. CCY 9925, assembly GCF_963920935.1. NCBI lineage: Bacteria > Bacillati > Cyanobacteriota > Cyanophyceae > Nostocales > Nostocaceae > Nostoc > Nostoc sp. CCY 9925. The sequence goes on from NZ_CAWUDO010000138.1 coordinate 14,254, forward strand.
CATCAAAGATGAGTTTCTAGCAGTATTATCCCATGAATTGCGTACACCCCTCAGCCCCATTCTGGGTTGGGCAAAACTGCTCCGCAACTCCAAGTTAGATGAACAAAAAACAGCTTACGCCTTAGAAGCCATCGAACGCAATGCTCAATTACAAACCCAGTTAATTGGAGATTTGCTGGATGTATCCCGTATTCTGCAAGGCAAACTGAGTCTCGACATTGCCCCAGTTGATTTAGAAACTACGATTTTAGCGGCAATAGACACAGTGCGCTTAGCTGCTCAAACCAAGTCCATCAATTTACAATTTTCGATTATCAATTTTGGATTGGAAAATCCTGATATTAGCTCAAACTCTAGCCAGCAATTTAGCCATCTCAAATCCGAAATCCTAAATCCCAAATTCCAGGTAGCAGGCGATACAGCACGTCTTCAACAAATCATCTGGAATTTGTTATCTAATGCAGTGAAGTTCACTGATGTAGGAGGACGTGTAGAGGTGCGTTTGGAACGTGTTGGTACTCAAGCTCAAATCGTCGTTAGCGATACAGGCAGAGGTATCAGTCCTGGCTTTCTCCCATACATATTTGACTATTTTCGTCAAGCAGATGCAGCCACAACTAGAAAATTTGGCGGATTAGGAATAGGTTTGGCAATTGTTCGCCATCTCACAGAATTACACGGTGGTATGGTGACGGCACATAGTTTAGGCGAAGGGCATGGAGCCACTTTTACGGTGAGGATACCACTAATCAAGACTGCCCTAGTAGACAATGAACTCAATTCGGATTCTTCAGATGTGTCTGCGGCTTTATCGCTGGCGGATATGCAAATTCTCATGGTAGATGATGATGCAGATACCCGCGACTATATCAGCTTCTTGTTAGAGCAAGCTGGCGCAGAGGTAATTTTAGCTGCATCCGCCTATGAAGCACTGCAACTATTGATACAATCAACCCCCGATATCTTAATCAGTGATGTGGGAATGCCTGATATGGATGGTTATATGTTGATCCAGCAGGTAAGAAATCTGCCACCAGAGCGGGGAGGAAATATAAAAGCGATCGCTCTGACTGCCTATGCTGGAGAAATTAATCAAAAACTTGCCATAGCCGCCGGATTTGGCAAGCATGTTGCTAAACCTGTGGAACCAGAGGAGCTAATAACAGCCATTGTAGAATTAGTTAGAAACTAAATGCAAAAGACTTATCCCAAAATAAGTTCGTTCACCATTGACGCTATCGAAAGCAATTGTTTCATAGAAGATTTTTCTAGGTTCCTATCTGAAGTTTTGAAAACTGACCGCAAGATTTTGATACTTGCACAGGAATCAAATAGTTAGAAATAAATTGTTTTCCTAAGCTAAAGGTAATTGATTCAGAAGAAGTATGGCACGGTTTATGGCAACTCTTGACCACTTACCTTTTGCATTAAAACTTATCACTGCCTTGGGCTGCGGACTAGTGGCGGGAGTCTTCTTTGGCTTCTCGACTTTTGTAATGAGCGCTCTTGCTCGACTTCAGCCGAGAGAAGGGATTATTGCCATGCAGTCGATCAATATCACAGCGATCAATCCGTTGTTTATGCTGGCGCTTTTTGGAACGGGTGTGGGTTGCCTGTTTCTGGCGATCGCCTCGCTGTCAAAGTTGTATCAACCTAGTGCAGTCTACTTACTGCTTGGTAGCCTGCTCTACCTCATTGGCACTATTGTGGTGACCATCGCCTTTAATGTGCCACTGAATGATGCCCTGGCGATCGCCAAACCAGATAGCACTGAGGGTGCAAATCTATGGGCTAAATATCTGACCAACTGGACGTTCTGGAACCATGTGCGGACAATAGCAGCGTTTGGAGCAGCAGCATTGCTGACGATGGCGCTCTGCGATCGAACAGTGCAATAAGCTTAGGACTTACGCCAATACTTGTCGGTTAAGGGGAAAAGGGGAAGGGGAAAAGGGAAAGAAAAAACCT
>NZ_CAWUDO010000139.1:0-16192 GCF_963920935.1 Nostoc sp. CCY 9925
AGCCAACAATTTTCTTGTTTGCAAGCCGGAGCGTTTATGTTTGCGAGCCGCAACAATTACAAGGGAAGTTTTGTTATGTATTAAATTCTAGACAGAGTGGAAAGTCCAGCTTGCGTGTAAGAACAATGAGCCGCTTAGGTGAAGCTGGTGTAGAGTGTGCATCAATTGATTTATCCTCCATTAATATTCAGACAGCAACTCAAGAAAATTGGTATGCAGATTTGATTGTTAAGCTCATCGATAGTTTTGCCTTGGATGTAGATTTTAAAGCCTGGTGGGAGCAGAATCAATTAAATTCACCATTATTAAGATTTAGTAACTTTCTGACAAAAATTCTTCTCGCAGAAATTTCAGAAAATATAGTAATTTTTATTGATGAGATTGATAGTGTTCTGAGTCTAAATTTCCCGACAGATGATTTTTTTGCTTTTATTAGGTCTTGTTATAATGAGCGAGTTGATAACCCAGAATACAATCGTCTCACGTTCTGTTTACTAGGAGTGGCATCACCAACCAGTTTAATACAAGATAAGAACCGTACTCCGTTTAACATTGGTAAGGCTATTTCCCTCAAAGGCTTTCAACTGCATGAGGCCGAACCATTAGAGGAGGGTTTAAAGGGAAAGTTTAATAATCCTCAAGCAGTAATACAAGAAATATTGCAGTGGACGGGGGGACAACCATTCCTAACTCAAAAGCTGTGTCAGTTTATGGTTGAGGAATCAGCACAGGAACACCCTCGTTCAGTAGAGCAAGTTGTTAAGTCACGGATTATCGAAAGCTGGGAATCCCAGGATGAACCTGAACATTTACGAACAATTCAAGCCAGGATTTTACGAGATGAACAACGGGCAGGTTACTTGCTAGAACTGTACCAGCAAGTCAGATTAGCTGAAGAACAATCTCAAGTTATAGCAGATGAAACATTAGAGCAAAGCGAGTTACAGCTTTCAGGATTGGTTGTTAGACAGCAAGGTAAGCTAAGAATTTATAACCAAATTTATCGGGAAATATTTAACTTAATTTGGATTGAAACTCAACTCAATAATCTGCGTCCATACGCTGAAAATTTTCGCTTTTGGGTAGCTTCTGGAGGAACTGATGAATCACGCCTGCTGCGAGGAAAAGCATTAGAAGAGGCACAAGAGTGGGCGAAAGATAAAAACTTAAATTACCAGGATAAACAGTTTTTAGCAGCTAGTAAAGAGAAAGAAGTTCAGGAGGAGATTGCCGCGAAAGAACAAGAAGCTGCTTTGGAAAGGGAGAGAAAGGATAGGGAGGCAGCAGAGGAAAGAAATCAATTACTGAGTGAAGCAAATAAGAAAGCTCAACGGCGAATTAGCGTTGGGGTTGTTGTTTTGATTATTGCAGTTTTGGGGGCAGCAACTTTAGCTGGATTTGCTAAACAAAATGTTGATAAATCTAATGAGCGAGTTAAGACTGCTAACTCGCAGGTTGATAAAGCTAATGAAAAAGTTAAAACTGCTGATGCTCAGGTTAATGCAGCTAATAAACGAGTTAAAACTGCTAATTCTCAGGTTGATAATGCGAATAAAAGTTTAAAACAATCCCAGATAAAAATTAGAGAAGCACAAACAAAAGAACAAAAAGCTAATAATAATGCTATACGAGCAATAAAGCAAGAACAACAAGCAAAAAAAGAAGTAGAAGATGCTAAGAAAAATGTAAAAGAGGCTGAGAGTAGAGAATCAAAAATCCTAACAAAGCTTAGAGCTAAAGAAAGCGAACTTAAAGACACAAGTGCAAAAAATGAAGAGGCAAAAGTAGAAATTGAAAACGTTCGCCAACTTGTAGCTTTAGCTGGACAATTGCGAAATCAAAGTTCATCAGATTCAGATGAAGCTTTAAGGCTGGCAGCATTATCATTTAATATTGATAACCATGAACTCAAACAATCACTATTACTAGCTGCGAAGTCACAAGTCCATCAACAACTGAAAGACTGGAATAATGCTAACACTGAAATTCAAGGAAGCCAGTCAAATTTATCTAAAACTGACAAGAAATTTTTAGAATCTAGTCAAGGCTTACAAATTCAAGTATTAGTTCAAAAAAATAAAGGTGATTTACAAGTTCAAAATAAACAAACCCAAGAAGCAATTAAATCTTACAATAGAGCGTTTATAATTTTAAGAGATCATCCAAAAGATACTGATTTTACCAAAGAAAATCAGTTGCTCACAGGTGAGAATATTGAATCAGTTTACCGGAGTTTAAGGGAGCTAAACCCTCAAGATAAAGAAGTTGAGTTAGCACTAACAAAACATTTATATGCTCAAATCGAATACTTTCTAAAGATTAAAAACTGGAAAGAGGCAGATCATGAAACCAATGTAGTTATGAACCAAGTTGTAGGTCGCAACGAAAATGAGTTAATTAATTATGCAGAACTTAATAATTTTTCCTGCACCGACCTACACACCATAGACAATTTGTGGGCAAAATACAGCAATAGACGCTTTGGCTACAGTGTTCAGAGTAAAATTTTTCTAACGGACGCAAAAGAAGATTTTTATAAGTTTGCTATGTTAGTTGGGTGGTCTAAAAAAGTAGGATACGAGTATATAAATTACAATGAACTGGTAGAGAATATAAAAAAAAGCCCAACAGATTATAATGGTACACTACCAACAATAAACTACAGATATTGGCAAGAAAATAAGCAAGAACCCTACTCAAAATTTCTCTTCTCTCGCATCCAAGCTTGTAAATAGGAAAGCGAAAAATTTTGGTGGGTTCTCACGCAATTTGTTTAAATACTCCGCAATCTTAACCCTCATTTATCACTCTCATCCCTCTTTAATCGCTCTGAAGACAGAAAAATGAGAGTCGATTTTTTAACTGTAGATAGAGCGAGCATTTGAGCGTTTATTTTTGTTTGAGAATGCCTAAAATCAAGCTTTTTGCTCAAACTCTTATACCATAAGGATTATAAATTATTTTATCTCGAAAGCAATTAAATAGGACTAGTACTAATTTAATGTGAAGCTGCATAGAATAGGGGAAAAGAAACTCAATAAATGAATATTCCTCTAATGTCAAATTGAGAAAAGCTAATCGCTGAGAGTATGAGGGTAGCTTTACTTTTCAGATTTTGACTAAAAATTTTAGTTTCTATTAGAAAAGAAAGGCTCGAAATCTGATTATGTAAAGGTTCCAATGTTTAGATAGCTGACGCTATTAGTTACTGAATTGGACACCGCCGCATCATCTCCTGCAACGCCACAGCTTCACCCTCCGCCGTATACACGACCTCACCCAACATTGCAATCACAATCCTCTGCTTCCTTGCCCACTCAAACCAAGCGATCGCACCAGACTTGGCCTGCTGCCAGGGCGGCCGCATCATGTCAACAAGCAAAGTCTATTCTCAATAGAACTAAAATTAATGTCATTAACTCTTGCTTATTGCGAAAATTTTAGGCGATCGCTTTGGGGCTTAAAAAATAATCAAGCGCGAAATCCTGATTTTTTCGTTGGTTTTTAACCTTCGTTGTGATCAAGAGTAATTTAGATGCGTTTGCCCTGGGCCTGCTGCGCTTCCGGCTTCCTACCTTCCTTGCAAGCCGCAACAAACACAGCCTCCGGTGACTTGATTCCTTTCCAAGTTCGTATCGCCTCCTTCAAATAGGCGATCGCACCTGGCACATTCTCCCAACACTGCCTAACTGTACGTTGAATCTGTGCATTAAGCCGAAACTGTGGAGTACAGGGTATTTCTCGTAACTGCTGCAAAACTTCCTGAACCTCTTGGCTACTGGGCTGCACTGATTTTTCTTGTGGCTCGGCATAATCATCATCACCAGAGTCTTCATCATGGAATTTTGACACAACCGGGGCGGCGAAAAAATTGTTTTCATGATGGACTGTCACGCCCGTCGAGTTAACCAGTTCTATGTCTTCAACGAAGTGAGAAATCTGGGTTTGCTCCCCTTCCTGGGTGTAGTTAACAATCTCGGTTTGACAAACTGGTTCTGGGTCACAGTCCAAAATTTCGGTTTCCAGTTCCTCACTTTTTTTAAGCTCAACAGCAGAGTGTTGTTGTGAAGCGAACTCTTTGGAGGGGAAGTCTTTGATATAATTTGCCGCCTTTGAGCAGATCGATGCGTCCAAATCGCTCACATCGATTTGCTGATTTTCACAAATCCGATTCCACAGGGCTTGTACGTTGTTGATGTTGATAGTGAACCAGTTGGCTTGATACCAAGTTTTTTCACTGTGTCGGCAAACATCAATCAACTTGAAATTATCCTTAAGGTTAGCGATCGCTCGTCTAATTGCAGATATTTTCAAGAAAGGCAGTGTTTGACCTCAATCATGAAGTGTCTTCCAAAAGCAGCGCCGTCCATCACGCTTGATGTGCTTGGAAATCTGGCAAAAGTAATGAATCTGCTGGAGTATTAACGCTTCGGGTAAACCAACTTCTGCGGCCAGTAGTGGCGGAACTAATATTTGTGTTAATAAAAAGCAATTAAAATACTAGCTTTGCTAAAGCTGACAAGTTTAAGCTATTTAGAATAATAGACTTGATCGGACGTTTTTCATCCCAAAATATTAAAGATGAATAGAAATCTTCTGCTAGTGGAGAAGTTAAAAGCTGATAGGCTTCGTATGCAGTTTTTTCATCAAAAAAGCTGAGAAAGTAAATAGTATCATCAAAAATAGCAGGCTTTCCATTTATCTGTCCAACTAATCTAAAAGCTAACTTTTTGTAAAGTCCACAGATTGCTATTTTCCAAGGTGCAAAAGTATATGCTCCAACACCAAAAATAGAAAATTTAGGGCTATTGTGATAAATCTTACTTTTTCTATTATTTAATAGGTTTTCATGTTTTTCTAAATATGCCCATGTTTTAGGTGCTAAATATTTTATACACTCAGTAGAGTCACCAACAAGTCTTTGTGTAACTAAAATATATCGATCAGTTGCTTTAGTTTGATTTTGGGCAACAGAAGAACCTTTAATTAGAGGGAAAAGATAGGTTTCTTCAAGTTCATAAGATTCTCCTAATCCATTTATAAAACAGTCATTATTTTTGCGAAATTCCATCACGCTAGAGCAATCATGCTTAATACCAGAACGCCATTTTATTTTTGATTCTTTGCTGTATAAGTTTTCTAGTTTTTTAAATGTAATCAAATCTCTAATTAAAATTTTATTTGAATAACCTATACGATAAAAAACCGAACTTTCAAGGCTATCAAATACATCACAATAATATTCTTTTGAGATTGAATCAAATTTACATAATAATAAACAAGCGTCAACATTAGCATCAAAATATTTTTTAGCATCTATCTTATAAACTGCACAGTAAGCAAGATTTAGTTTTTCAGAATAGATATAATTTAATATTTTTCTAGAAACCGAAGTTTTACAAAGTATTGCTAGATGACTATTATGTTTATGTAAGTATTGCACAAACTGTATAAGCATCCATTCAGATATATCGAAATTACTTTTGCCTGTAATAGCATCTAATCCAGTATGATTTTGAAAATTGTGTTTTTTGGGCAAATTCACACCACCAATACTACCTTGTTTTGAATTTGTTACCCAAGGTAAATTACCAAGCACTAAGATTTCTTCCTTTGACTCACCTATTAATGATAGCCAATCGACCTGAAAAAAATCTTTGCATATAATCTCAATTCTTTTGTCATTTAGAAATTTTTGTTCTTCTACAATTTTTCTGAAATAATCTAGATTTAATTCAATTCCTAAAATTTTATTTGCAGATTGAAAATAATGGGATGCGGCTTCAACAAAATTTCCTATTCCACACGTAGGTTCAATTATAATATCTGGTTTAACACCAAATTCTACTAGCTTTTTACATACCTTCTCAGCTAATTCTATCGGTGTTTGAAAATCGCCATATTCTACTTTAAGTTTCTGAACAGTACGCATCATGGATTAGCTTTGTAAACGGTGATTATACCTTTTTCTTGACCAGCACGTTCTATTACTCTCCCATACTGAAGCCGCCATTGCAAAGCATTAGAAATCGTCAAAAATCCCTGCAAAGGTGGATTTATCAATATTTCATCCGCGATATTACTTGCTTCAAGCTCGTCAACAGGTAAATTGCGATCAAGCATAAAAGCAATTAAGTCATCTTTATTACCTTCGTTCTCTAAAATATTGGAAATTCCCCGCGTCATCTGGAAATCTGCGGTTCTTTCAGCATTAACGTAAATCGTATGCAAAATATTTAGAGTTGCCGTGCGATTTATACTGTTATCTACCTTATCATAGACAAAAATAAGCAACGAATAACCAAGCCCAAAAATTTTTTGCCGTGCAGATTTGAATGGGCATGATGATTGTGGTTGTCTAACACTTGTTACCTTGACATCTATAAGCAATCCAGGAAAGTCAATACCACTCGCAGAATTGCCTTGTATAAACTCATACTTGGTATTCAAATAAAGTCTAAATTTCTGTTCCAGGTAAGTTCCGACAGCTTTTCCATCAGTAACACCATACAGCAGAGGTTCTGGATGCTGAGACTCGGCTAATGAAAATATTCCAGCTTCTAAACAGAGGATTTCTGCTGTCAAAATCACCATACGTAAAGTAAACAAACAGGGTTAAAGACCATATTTTATATTGAAGCTACTAATTTTCAATTATTAAAACTCAATGAACTCTAAAAAAATATGTGGGAATTTGTTATTGAGGTGAGACAATGTTTACAAAATATACAGGCTTTTTACTCTCCCTCAATTCACTAGTTCATCAATTCACCATCCACTCTACCATTTTTCATGTGGTAGCACGGGCCGCCGATAACCTTCGCTTTTGAGAAACATTGGTGGGATTAAAAAGTGTTTTTTCCATAGACTCTGCGGCGACTGCATCCGCTCTTGGTTCACTACCTTACTCTCGCGCCCATTCCATCAACTGCCCATCCGCCGCTACCAACCCCCACTGCGGAAATTTCGCCACCAATTTCTCGATCGCAATCCTCACTCGCTGGGTCATCCGTCCAACACTCCATCAAAAACTTAACCCCAAGATTTTCGCGCAACTGTTCTGCCATCTTGAGCTTCTCCATTCTCCAAGGCCGCACTCTTGATCCTATTTTTAACTTTTCCATCCGCTAGGGTCACGCCTTTCTTTGACCGTGCTGCAATCGCCCCTCACTTCTGGTATTACTCCCGCATCAGATACCGCCGCATCATTTCCTGCAACCCTACTGGTTGGCCATCCAGGGTATACACTGTTTCCCCCGACATTGCAATCACAATCCTGTTTTTCCTCGCCCACTCGAACCAAGCGATCGCACCCGATTTGGCTTGCTGCGCCTCCGGTTTTCTGCCCTCTTTACAAGCAGCGACAAATATAGCCTCCGGTGACTTGATACCCTTCCAAGTTCGTAGTGCCTCCTTCAAATAAGCGATCGCACCCGGTACACTCTGCCAGTAACGTTTGACTGTACGCTGAATCTCTGCATTTAGCCGAAACTGTGGGGTGCAGGGTATTTCTCGTAACTGCTGCAACACTTCTTGAACCTCTTCGTTGCTGGGCTACACTGATTTTTCTACCGACTCGGAAGCAGAATCACCATTTTCATCATCAGTCGAGTTAAAATTTCAGAAATTAGATGCTGTTCTGAAAAGTCCAACCTGTAAAGGGATAAAGGGCTGAGTTCTGTTAGTACACGCAGAGTTATGGGCATCATAAGTTATAAGTACAAATTGTATTTATCCACCAAAACTTGCGCTACAAAACAGAGAATATTTATGGTGTATGTATCATTCGATCTTGAGCAACTGAGAGAACAAGATACAAACTTTTTACCTAAACCTCCTTTTCAGCATCAAATCGAGGCATTTGAAAAATTAAGTAATACATTTCAACTTGATAATAAAAAATCAGGGAGTGGAATATTAGTGCTTCCTACAGGTGCAGGTAAAACTTTTACTGCTGTAAGATGGTTGTGCGATCATGTAATCCCTAAAAATATTAAAATCCTTTGGTTAGCTCCTTCTTATTATTTATTGGATCAAGCATTCTCTACTTTTAGAGACAATGCAAACAGACAATCATAAAAACTTGAGTGATAATACGGTGAAGGTTATTATAAAATCTGACGCTCCCAACCATGCCTCTAAAATTTACCTTCGCCCTGAGTCAACAGCAAACTTTTGAACTGCGTTGTGATTATGTTCACGTCGCTTGGATAAACTGGAGTTAGCAGCACTTATTGACCTGTGTGAGCAAAATTACTACACTCAACAAATAGACCGCTTACCCTATCTCACTCAGTTGGGCCAGCAGCTTTATCAATGGCTAGATGGGAAAGAAGGATGGCTGAGAAGGGCTATGCCCGATGCTGATGAGCAGACGATTTATTTAGATTTAATTCAAACTAGTGAAGCCCAGGGGTTAAATGCAGATACAGAACGGGTAGCGTTGGGATTGGCGCATTTACCTTGGGAATTGCTACATGATGGCAATGGGTTTTTAAGTCAACGCCAGGATATTTCTGTGTTACCTGTGCGCTCTGTGCAGCAGCGTCAAACTCAAGTAATTGGTGTGCAAAATCGCCCTTTGCGGTTACTTTTTATGGCAACTTCGCCAGAAGATCCGAGAGTTCCGCCTTTGGGATTTGAGCGAGAAGAAGCGAACATTTTGCAAGCAACAAAGAATCAACCCTTGGCGTTGATTGTTGAGGAAAGTGGCTCGGTTGCAGAGTTAGGCAATTTAGTAAAATCTTACCCGGAAGATTATTTTGATGTCTTTCACCTTACGGGACACGGAATAATTTATACCAAAAAAGATTATGGTTTTTTGCTGTCAAAAGGAGCAAAGCTACCAGATAATACACCTTGCTTCATCACTGAAGATGAAGTGGGGAATATACAACTTACCACCGTCAATGATTTAGCTAGAGCCTTTCGCGGACGCTGGCCGCGTGTGACATTCCTTTCTGGCTGTCATACAGGACAAGTGCCTAACAAAGGAACTGTACCCTCAATGGCGCAAGCATTGGTGAAGGCGGGGGCGGGTATCGTTTTAGGATGGGCGCGTCCGGTGTATGACAGCACTGGTATTGTAGCAGCGCAGGCACTTTATCAAGCTTTGGCGACGGGCGCGACGGTGGAAACTGCTGTGAAAGTTGCACAAAAGGAGATGATTGATCAAGAGTGTACCGACTGGCATTTATTGCGTGTATATCGGGATACGCGAGAGATTGCCGAACTGGTGACACCACTGAGAACGCCAAAGCGCGAAAAACTGAAGTTTACAGTCCCAGAGCAAGAATTCCTGGATGAGCAGAATCAAGTTAAAGTTGCTAGTCGGTTGGAATTTGTGGGACGTAGACGACCTTTGCAACAGTGTCTTAAGGCTTTGCGGGAAACTAGCGACCAAATCGGCGTATTTATTGCGGGGATGGGGGGACTGGGGAAAAGTACGCTAGCCGCACGGTTATGTACGCGGGTGGAGGCGCAGCGTAACAACTTTGCGCGGTTGGTGTTAATTGGCCCTTTGGATAAAAGCGGTTTGCTGAATAAGCTTTCTAGTAAGTTTGAACGGTTTGCTGATGTTCTTGCACTGTTGAATGAACCAAAGGTAACACTCAAAGGGCGGTTGCAAAACTTTTTTGCAGCGATTGAACAAGAACACAATCAACCTTTGCTGCTGGTGCTGGATGACTTTGAGCAAAATATCCCCACAGCTAATATTGAAGATGGTTCGCTGCGGATGACGGCACAGGCTTACGAGATTTTAGCAGCGATTTGTGCGGCATTGGCGGAAAACGGGGGAGAAAGTCGGCTTATTGTTACTTGTCGCTATTTAAAGAAAGACACCTTACCACCTCACCGCCTGCACTTGGAATCTTTGGCAGTGATGAGCAGCAGTGATATTGATAAAATCTGCTTTTCTCTGCTTTTCTTTAGATAAAGAAGTTAGACAACAGTTAAGAACTCAACGAATTCTTAAGATTGCTGATGGTATTCCCCGGTTGTTGAAGTGGCTGTTAGAGGTGATTCAGCAACCAGGATTGGCGGTGGATGAATTACTGAATCGGTTGGAAGCGACTGAGCAAAAGTTCCGCGAGGATATTTTGGCAAAAACCCTGCTAGATGCTTTAGACGTGGACGAACAAAAGTTTCTTGCACGTTTGAGTGTGTTTAATTTGCCTGTAACAGAGGAGATTTTACAGGCAATTTCTAGCGCCGATGAATTTACAGTTTTGGGCAAGTTAACCAGCCTGAGTTTAGTTGAATCTGCCACTATTCACCCAAACCAACCAACTAATTACCGGGTAACGAAAATTTTAGAACCTTTGCTAGAACCAGTTTTGACTGCGGAAGAATGGCAAGCAACCCGACAGCAAGCGGTGAAGAAAATTCATCAAGTTTGGTGGGAGGAGACTGGCAAATGCACGGAAGCAGAACTACTGGAAATTCTGCACTTGGCGCTGCTAGCTAAAGAAGAGGAAATTGCTGTCAAGATTGGGTATAGGATTGCAAACACTTGGATAAACAATTCCCGCTTTGTGGAAGCTTTAGAGCTATGCGAGCAAGTCTTGGCAGTTTATCAAGACTACCGCATTTTAGGAACTGTCGCCCGTGCCGAAGAGGTTCTGGGTTTGGTGCAAGAGGCTGTTACCCATTATCAGCAAGCTTTAGAACTTTGCCCTGAAAATGACGAAATTTTCAAATCCACCTCCCTCAACAATATGGCGTTGGCAATCTACCAACAAGGGAACCTTGAACGAGCGCTCTATTTATGGCAACAATCATTGGCAATTGATGAGTGCATTGGCAATTTTAACGGTAAGGCTACCAGCCTCAGCAACATGGCAGATGCAATTGCTACTCAAGGTGATATCGAAAGGGCATTTTCTCTATGGCATCAATCATTAGAGATTGTAGAGTACATTGGAGATTTCCAAGGCAAAGCAGTGATACTTTGTAGCATGGCAAGCTTAATTGTCCAAAAAGGGGATGTTAAACAAGCACTTTCCTTGTGGCAGCAATCCTTAGAAATCTTTGAGCATATTGGGGATATCAGAGGCAAAGCTCAAACTCTGCACAACATAGCAAAGGTGATACATATTCAAGGAGACATCGAACAGGCACTTTCTCTGTGGCAGCAATCTTTGGAAATAAAACAGAGTATTGGTGATATCCAAGGACAAGCTGCAACATTATCTAACATAGCATGGGCATTAGCTAAACAAGGCAACATCGAAACAGCAATGCAACTGTGGCAACAAGACTTTAACATCTCAGAGCGTATTGGGGATATTAAAGGAAAAGCTGCAACGCTATCCAACATGGCATGGGTGAGTCTTCAAGAAGGGAACATTGAACAAGCGCTTTCTTTTTGGCAACAAACCTTGGAGCTTGATGAGTGTATTGGAGATGTAAAAAGCAAAGCCACAACACTGGCAAATATGGCTTATGTAGCATGGCAAATTGGTGACACAGCCCAGCAGCTAGACCTAAATTTACAAGCTGCTCAGTCACTTGTAAGGGTTCATGCTTACGGTGATTTGCTCACGGTTCTGAATAATTTAGGTGTAGCGGATGAAAGCAACGGTTTAGTTTATTTAGCTCAAGCAATCTGGCTTTCGCTAAAAATTGAGGCTCCTGTAACAGACACCATTCAATTTATTGTTAATCTGTATCAAACCATATCTCAAACTGATGAACTGCAAGCTTTACTAGTGTCAGTTGCAGCATGTTTATGTAAGCAAATAGATAAAGATCACCCACAATTAGCAGAATTTCAGAATTTAATTGACTGGATGATATCAGTAGTGGCAAATATTAATAAAATTGAAACGCCACAGGAATTTGCTTCTTGGTTTGTCCAACAAAAGCTCAACGATCCAGAATATTTCCTTCCCCTGCTCAATCAACGCCTAGAAGAGATAGTCGGCGATAGGTGGTTGTTTGATCGCAGTCAAATTGTGAGGGAATGAGGAGATGGGGGAGTGCGATCGCGTTAATCATAAATCAATGGCTGACAATGAAATCAGCTGATGCAAACTACCCCTCCCACTTCACCAGCACACCATCCGCCGCCACAAGCCCCCACTGCGGACACTTGATCACCAATTTCTTGATCACAATCCTCAAAGCAGGGTCATCAGCCCAACACTCCATCAGAAAATCATCCCCAGGATTTTCGCGCCATTGTTCCGCTATCTTAAGCTTCTCCATACGCCAAGGACGCACTCTTGATCGCTCAACGACAGCCTCATACGACCATTTCTCAGGATCGGAGTCAGCAGTCACAGCACAAACCCCTTCACGATGGTCTTTTGGTTCCTGTACTGGCAAATTCGACATAGCAGGAGCGGTGGAAACTATGTTTTCACGATTGGTTCCCGACTCATTACCCAATTCCTGGTTCTTTTCTACCAACAAAGCAGACAGGCTCGGTTGAGCTTGGTTCTGGGACTGATTGAGTTTTTCTAAATTTACAGCAACGGGCGCGGCGGAAAAATTGCCTTCTTGATAGGCGATCGCATCACCACTTAAATCTTCATTCTTTGTCGTCAACGAAGCAGATAGACTCGGTTGAGCTTGGTTTTGGGGCTGATTGAGGTTTTCTAAATTTGAGGCAGCAGGGGCGGCGGAAAAAGTGCCTTCATGAGGGGCAATCGCATCATCACCTAATTCCTGCTTCTCAACTAACAACAAAGCAGATTGACTCAATACATCATCCACGAGCTTTAGCGTAGTGCAGTCCGTCGCCGTAGGTGACTCTTCTTTCTCTTCCACGCCCTTGACAGTCTGAGGCGACGCGCCCCCCAAAGGCGCGTCAGCCGTCTGCTCACATTGCAAATTTTCGTTTTGCGTGGAAGAACCAACTACCATACCAACCACCTTAGTGGGTGGTTGGTAGGTAGTTAAAGAGTAGTTAGAAACGTTGTTAGGTTTCTGGAAGCCTTGTAATTCCTGGTTTTTTTGACCATTATTTTGGAATTGTTCCAAATCAGGTTGGAATTGTTTCGCTTCAGGGTGGTTTTGGTTCGCTTCAGGGTGGTTTTGGTTCGCTTCGGCGTGGTTGGTTTTCGTTCCGGCATGGACGGCTTTCTCATCACAAGAATTAGTTTCGCCTGATGTGGACGATTCCCAGTAAAAGCGATTGTAGTACCCGTGAAGGTTGCGAACACGATAGCCAATCAACCCAGGTCTACCAGAAGGCAATCGACCAAACACTTCCTCATATTGAAACAAACCTTGAGCCGTCAACGCTGCACCTGCTTTTTGCAATGACTTATACGTGAGATTGGTATCCAGTTTGTGAGCAGATCCACCAAATTGTTCTGCTGCAACCGAATCTAACCATAGCTGCTGCACACAAGGGGGTTGTTGGCGAACCCAGTTGATATCCTCTATCGAGATTTTGCAGTGGGGTTTAATAGTCTTGTCTTCTGAAGCTTGTTTATTCCCAGTTCGCTGTTTACTACCACCATTGATTGCTTTTAATGCTGTAGTCATATTTTCTCCTAAATTTTCCATGACAATATGGGCGACATTGCACAGATGCCGCGTTTAAGTCTTTTAGATACAGGGAAGTTTTATCTACTTGTTCTCGCCTTGCCAGAATCGCAACTCTTTCTTGAAATATCTGCTCGTCTTTTTCCCTTGGTCTTTCCAGTGATCCCACGCCACTATCACTTCCTCACCCAGATCCTCTACATTCACCCCTGGCGTTATACAGCGTATAGTACGGGTCAGCGTAGGCAACGATAGAACCAAACCCAATGCTAGGAGGTTCAGTAGAAACCTCTTCAATGGCAGTGATTACTTCTGTTTGGTGAGTGGTAGGTTCATCTTTGAGAGGTTCGGTAATTGTTTCACAGGCAGCAGTAAATATCTGCGTATGCTGGGTGGCCAGTTCATCTATATGGGATTGAGTAGCAGCTTTTTCAAGGGCAGCGATTAACTGCGTTTCTTCGGTGCTTAGTTGCGCCCAATAGTCTGATTTGATTACCTCATACTGTTGGGCGACACTCCAGAAATCCTGCCAACTACAGTCAGGTTTCTCAAGTACTTGCTTTATTTCACTAACCGCTTGTGGTACGAATTGTAATTGTTCCATCCTGTAAGCGATCGCGCTTGGTGTTGGTTCACTGCCCAAAATCAGAGCCGCAGCCTGGAGTGCTTGAGCGTTATTCATGGCACTGGCAAGATTGCCCAAAGCAATACCCATCAGTCGTAAGCATTCTTGGGCATTTTCCTTTGGTGGTTCTTTTGCTAGCGATCGCAGGTCGAGTGTTTTATCTAGAGCAAGCTTTACTTGTTTATTTAGGGCTTTAATTGCTTGCTTAGTAAGAGTATTACCCCATTCCTGAGCAGGACGTTCTTGTACAGCATTTTCCAATTCCTGAATACGCCCTTGTAGCCGTTGGTTCTCAAGTTCTAACTGCCTCAATCCTTCCAACTCGAAAAGGCGGTGCTGCAACTGGATGTTTTCTTCCTTTTGTTGCTGAAACAGGTTTTGTAAAGCGGTCAATTGTTCTTGTACTTGCTGTTCTGCTCTGGCGGTTGCTTCTGTTTGCAAGCCAATCCTCAGTTCTTGCTCCAGCCGTTCCAATTCCTGCTGGTGTTGTTGCTTGAGTTGTGCAATCGCTTCAGCATATTCTTTGGGGTAGGTTCTTTCAGTGGAGTATGAAACGCTAGAGGCATCCAAATCAGCGTTATTGACCAGTTCCTTACTGCCATCAGCGAAGGTGACAATCTGCTGCCAGTAGTTGGGTGGGTCTGCTTCAATGCTTCCTTCTTGCCCATACCTGTGGTGACTTGGTGACGTAACCGTGACTGTGGGGGAAGGGGGAACCATTGGTTCTTGAATTTTGGGAATCGTTGGTTCTTGAATTTGAGGAACCACTGGTTCTGTGGTTTTTTGGCGTGGTAAACGAGGAACCACCTTGTTAGCCGCAGCTGCAAAGTCCGATTCGCTGGGGGAGGGGTTTTCTTCGAGTGCGATCGCTACAGCAGCCTTTAGCTTGTCTGGTTCCTTGACCAAGCGCAGCAGTGAACGGGCTTGGCGTTCGTTTTTGATGTGTTCGCCCAACTCATCAGCTGTGTCCTTAACTTTCTTGGCTCCCAGCAGTTGGTTGATTCTGCGGTAGCCACCCCAGGCGGATAACTCAGCTTGGCAATATTGCTCGAAGGTTTTGTAACCAGCTTCACGGTAGAGTTGCTTTTCTCGCATCTGTAATATTTCTTCAACTGCTTGCCATTCAAATCGGTCAATGGCAGTGAATGTTTCTTTAATGCTGCTGTTGAGAATGCTGTAGCTGGGTGCTGATGTTGTTTCGCGGTCTAGTGTCAGCATGGCATTACCTGTATGTGCTGCATACAACGCAAAAAATTGGTTAATGCAAATGAAAACTGCTGTACTATCAGCAACCACCTTTTATTGCAGTTTAAAAAGCGTAATGATTTTCTGTCGTTACCTCCTTAAAATAAGTTGGCAAACGAATTTGACGGCTGGAATACTCATACCGTCTATAAATTCTTGTATAACTGAGCTGGTTGGTTGAACTCACAGTACAAAAATATCTTGCCACATGACAATTGAAAGTGCAAATATAAAAATAAAAAATACAAAGGAGGTAATTATGGTTCCCTTGGACTGGGTTGTTATGCTTGCGTGGAACAAAGAATGTGGGAATAACTTAAGATTATTGCGTGGCAAGAAGTCTAGGCGCGAAATTGCAGATGCACTTTTTAGTCAACAGGTTGAATGCTCGCAAGAATACATTAGAAAACTAGAAAATGGCGAAGCTGCGTCTGTTTCGACAAAAATTATTACAGCAATCGCTAAAACCCTTGGTGTAGAACTGATTGAGATTATGTCTGAGTTGCGTGTTGAAGTTACAAAAAATATTTGTACTACTAGTTGAATTTTGTACTCTGAGTTGTTATTATAGATATATGAAAACAAAAGACGACCGCCCCAGCCTACGAAACTTGTGCGATCGCCCTTTGACCCTTTGCAGGAATCTATATTATGACTCAATCAGTTTACACACAGCAAACGGCTTCTAGCTTCAATCTCAACACACCGATAACAGTTGCAGATGTTCCCTTCAAAGACGAACAAGCTCTAGCCCAAGCCGAACTCGACAAGGGAGCAACGCGATTTTGTGAGGTTGGGCGAAAAAGGTGCGATCACTAAAAACTA
>NZ_CAWUDO010000140.1:0-16089 GCF_963920935.1 Nostoc sp. CCY 9925
ATGCATCGACCTGCGCCTTTGATGCATCGACCTGCGCCTTTGATGCATCGACCTGCGCCTTTGATGCATCGACCTGTAAAAACTAACCTGCCATATCTTATACCATTTCTTTGTGAGGCTGCGCCAAACTGTTTAAACTTCTTTCTTTGTGTTCTTCTCTAACGAGACGCTGCGCGAATGCGTCCTTTGCGGTTCGTTTTTCTTGCTTGTACTTATGGTTTAGCGCATCTTCATACAGAATTGGTATTACGCAACAACTCTAAAAGATTTGTATGTACACGGCAAGAAAGAGGAGGGATAATAAATCAATACGGTTCAGCAAAGAAAACTGGTCTTTCAGACGCGATTCATCGCGTCTCTACATGAATACTTTTATGCTTAACCCAAGCGTATTGGATAAAAAATGACAAATGAGTTTTTCATTTTTTATATAAACTGCGATATTCCCAAGGATTGATAAATTTAGTATCACTCCAAATGCCAAGCTTTTGTCCTTTGGCTTGTGCTTCGGCTTGTTGAATTAAGTCTTTACTAGGACACTTATTTAAATAGGGACGATATACTTTGGCTAAGCCTTCTTGCAATAATATTTGTTGGATAAAAGTGCCATTTTTTAAACGAACTTCTGCAACTTTACGCCCATAACGGTCGCTATCAGTAATATTCAAAGTCACGCGTTCGCCTCCTTGCTGCACGAGTTGTTCCACGCGTTCTTGAGCTTTTATACCCCAAGTAAATTGATTGCGATCGCTACTGACTTTACTCTGCTTTTCTTTATTGGTATGAGCTATTTCTGGCGCATCTACACAAGCAAAGCGCACGGTAACATTTTTACCATTAGCATCTTTTACTACTATAGTATCACCATCACTCACTCGCTCAACCACATCTCCAGAATTACCAATAAAGCCATCGCAGCCTATCAAACCCAAAATTATGATAGTTGCACAAAGCCAAAATCCCACTAATTTAATTAATTTTTCCATCTAAATTGACCAAATTATCTTTGATGCATAATATGGCAAAATCAAACAATATTTTTGTTAACTTTTGACATGCTGTCCGAGAGATTGCAAACATATTTGAATTTTTGTATCTATTAATTGATTACCACTAGGGAATCGTTCGCCAGTCACCCAAGCTTCTTGAGGTTGACACTGATATATTCTGCGGGGTGAATCATTTAAATAATCGGCGGCTGTGCGATTGTGTTTTCTGATTGCACGATTTAGAAGTAGCTTCAGAATCTTTTCTGTTTCCTCTGGGTTCAATTCTGATGCCGTTCCATAAAAATACAAACCATCGGCTGTACCTTCAGAAACACTCGAATTAAAAATAGCGATCGCTACCTTCCCATCATTACTATATAAATTCTGCGAATGCTTGGATTCAATAGCCGAACTCCAATAAATATTGCAGTTATGATCATAGGCAAAAAATACAGGTGACACCCAAGGATAACCATCAAAAGAACAAGTAGACAAAGTGCAATAAATATTATTTGCCATAATCCGAACAGCTTTCCCAATCACTTCAGGATTTTGGAAATCAATCGTATTCACCCATCGATTCGTAACACTCGCAGATTCCAACATAATCTATTCTCAATATGTAATAAACCTCTAACTGTTCCTCTTTGCGTCTTTGCGCGGCAGTCGCTACAACGGGGAGCCACTGCGTTGGACGGGTTTCCCGGCTTGAAGCAAGTGGCGTACCCCCGCAACGCGCTGCCTTGCCTTTGCGTGATACCCATAATCCCCCTTATCAACACCTACTAAAGTTGATTTCGCGCCTTCAATTGCAGATATCGTTCAACCAACTCATCTGCAATTTGATTCGCTGGTGCATCTAATACTAATACA
Organism: Nostoc sp. CCY 9925; assembly: GCF_963920935.1. Taxonomy (NCBI): domain Bacteria; kingdom Bacillati; phylum Cyanobacteriota; class Cyanophyceae; order Nostocales; family Nostocaceae; genus Nostoc; species Nostoc sp. CCY 9925. The sequence goes on from NZ_CAWUDO010000140.1 coordinate 1,863, forward strand.
CCTTTTTGTTTGAGTTGAGCAAATGCCACTTGTCGTTGTGCCAATAAATCTAATGACACTGCACGCACATAAGCACCTGTAACATTTTCACTAAAAGTATGTGCCAAACGATCGACTTGCGGATCTCGCAAAGTCACGCAAAATGGCAGATAGCGGGGTGCTAATTTAGAAAGTGCAGCCAGCAATTCCATAGAAGCAGTGACATCAACTAAATCAGTAATCACCACCACAAGCGCCCTGCGAGTTTGTCGTTGGACAACATTTGTCACCGCGCCCAAATAATCAGATTCAAATAACACTGGTTGAATGGGAGTCAGCTTATCAATTAGTTGATTCAAATGAAGTTGGCCGCGTTCTGGGGGAATCCACGTATGCATCTGGCGGTCAAATACACCAACACCAACGCGATCGCCTCGATGTAACCCTGCCAAAGCTAAGGATAAAGTTGCATTCAAACCCCAATCAAATCGTTGCAAACCCTGGACTTTTGCTGTCATCAACCTGCCGCGATCGAGTAAAATCAGCAAAGTTTGTTCCTGTTCTGGTTCCAGAACCCTGACCAATGGCGGTGAGTTACCATAAGCACCAACTCGACGGGCGGTAGCTTTCCAATCAATAAACCGCAAATCGTCACCAGTGCGATAATTCCGTAGTTCGGCAAACTCTGTACCGATACCCGTTTGCCTAGCTTGGCGCATAGACCCGGATGATTGCAGTGTCAGGCGAATTGTGAGCGATCGCAACCCAATCAAATCAGGATAAACTTTCACAGGCAGACTTTGTAAAATCTGCCAATCATCCCAAGCTAAACCCCAAACTCCCAATTGTCTGACTTGAATATTTCCCCAAGGAAATTCTCCTCGTTGTGTCGGGTTAACGGTATAGTTTAATTCCTGGGTGCTGTAACTGGGAATAATCGCCGCCAATGCAGGTGCAGATACACCAAAACCTGTTGGATAATAGTCGCGGATTTGAATTTGAGCGTTGGCTTTTTGTGACGTTACTTTTAATACAACTGGATTATCCCGGCCAATGGATAGCCGTGGCGGTAATTCGCGGGTAATTTGCACGCGATAACTCCGCACCTGCAAACCATCTGCAACCATTAATAGGAGAACTGCGACATCAAATAGCAAAGTGATGGCGATGGTTGCTTTAATGGGGAGAAAAAAGGATAGGATGAAGGCGATCGCAATTCCTGATAGTAGTAATAAATAAACTCGTTTGGAAGGAACCATTTTTTTCCAGTCAGGCAAGGATTTTCTATTGATTCCAAGGATAAATCCGCTTGCTCTGTACCATCAAGGAATCATTGGTCAAAGGTAGAGAATTTTCAAAGGAAGTTTAAACTTTAGGTTAGCACGCTATCAATGCTTATAGGGGCGCACATGTGTGCGCCCCTATAAGCATTGCTGTATGTGTTGTGGGAGCAAAAGACGCGCCTTTTGTTTAGGCGCTCATATTTAGTAATGCTTAGAAATTATAACCAACGCCAAATAGCAAGCCGACATCAGTTTCATCCATGAAAGCGGCATTTACAGCGCCTGTAAGGGTGAATCGAGTACCTAGAGGAACGTCTACACCACCAGTTAGCAATAATCCAATATCAGTATCGAGATTAGCTTCAATAGCTACACCTGCACCCAGGTAAGGAGCTATGCTGAGAGTTCGTTCACCCACGGAACCTGCTGCACGTGGAGTAAAATCATAAGTCAGGGGAACTAAAAATACTGTATCGTCGCCAAACAGCACTGATGGTCGTACTGATAGGTAGTTTGTCAGACCAAGTTTGCTGATAACTGTAAAGTTACCTTCACTCAAAGCTGTATCGCCGCCGCTCAAACCAATGTTACCAGCAACCCCGATATAGCTTCTGCCACCACGAGTAGCTCTACCTACATCTACACCAGATGTTCCACCATCAGCAGTACCTCCATTTTGAGGCTGATTTAACTGACTGAGATTAATATCAGGCGGGATGAGGACTTGGTTAATTGCATGGATAACACCGTTACTGGCTGGGACATCCGCTTGGACGACTCTAGCATTATTGACTGCGACTTGATTGTTAGCGCGATCGATTTGAATATTTACAGGTCTTTCTTCAAAGGTTTTCAGTTCGCCGTTTGTGAGTTGGCTAGCAGTTACCGCACCGGGAACTACGTGATAACTCAAAATCTTAACCAAAGCTTCTCTGTTTTGTGGTTGCTGTAATTGTTCTAGGGTAGAAGCAGGTAAAGCAGCAAACGCATCATTAGTGGGGGCAAAAACAGTATAAGGGCCGGGCTGTTGAAGAGTCTCTGCTAAACCAGCTGTCTTTAATAAAGAAGTCAGTGTTGAAAAAGAGTTACTGGATGCAGCTAGAGAAACAATGTCGTTACCTGTTTGAGCGCCGGTACCAACTCCACCAACAACATACTGAGCCGCTGGCAGATTGGTAGCAATGGGTTGTAGCCGTCCCTGTCTAACTAAAGCTTGATATAAAAGTGCTGCTGCTTCAGCACGAGTCAGGGGTTGTTGGGGATTGAGTTGTTTGACATCTGGGTAGTTGACAACAAGATTAGCTTGTGTTGCTGCTGCTACGCTACTAACGGCATAATTTGGGATAGCTGAGGCATCACTGTAGGAAGTATTAAGAGTACTTGTATCGCTAGCAGACAAGCCCAAACCATTGCTGATAGAAACGATGGCTTCTACCTTGGGTATTTGTTGATTTGGTCTAAATACATTCCCAGGATAACCTGACAAAAACCCAATTTCGTAGGCGTTCTGAATTGCGGCAGCTGCCCAGTACCCAGCAGGAACATCACTAAATCCGCCTGCGCTCAATTGGCGAATTCGGTTTTGATTACCGAAAGCTTTTTGAATTAGGGCAGCAAATTCAGCACGAGTTACAGATTGATTCGGTCTAAAGCTGCCATCAGGAAAGCCACTAATTACATTATTGTCAGCTAGGGCTTGAATAAATGGACGTGCCCAGTAATCTGAAGTGACATCTGACAGATTAACTGTTGAAGTTGGTGAAGTTGGTGATGGTGTAGCAGATGGAGTAGGAGATGGAGTGACACTTGGAACAGTATCTTGAGATGAAGCTGGTGCAGAAACTACGATGGGAGCTACTGTAGCAGTTGTCATTCCCAGAACTAGCAAAGCTACTCTTAGTGATGACCAACGAAACACACTAGACATTACAATATCCTCCAGGAGAAAAAGTGAATGAACGGGGCAAAAGGCAAAAGGCAAAAGGCAAAAGATAAAAGGCAAAATTAAACACAAGCATGAATTGAATATTAGTTTTACTTTTTACTTTTCACTTTTTGCTTTTGTTAGATTTTTCCAGAACCGCAGATAACACTAAGAATAAAAAGAGACACTGTGGTCATCTGATATTATATTGCAATAGTAAAGACAGCTGGTACAGTCGAGCGATTTTATCATGCATATAATCGCACTCAAGGGCTATATTAATTCGCTTTTAATAGCCGTGTCTTTATAATTGCCGAGAGAGGTTAATAAGGTCAAGCTTAATGCATCATGAGATTTATTAATATTTAAGAAAGGAAAATCTGTATTGGCGGTATAAGTAGTATTCTTGAGCTATTATCTAATTTACACAACTAACTAATGGCTGTAATTTGGGGTAAATCTTTCACTCTTTAGATAGTTGTCGTTAATGGTAAATTTAATAATGCTAAAGTGCAAATCAGCGATCGCAATCCAAATTTTCGCCGATTGATCCCAGATTTTTGACTAGGATTAAATACAAACTAGGTCTTAAAGCCAGCTATAGCAATGCGATTTTATTTTTGAACAATCAAATAAAAGTCCTAATATAAAGACTCTTTTAGTTAAACAATTCTCAATTGTGAATTCTGAAATTCTGGTATATTTTGTTAACTAATCGTGCCTTGAAGAGTCAGGCATAATTGTTTCTTGAAAATTGACACCGCTAAGATTAGCTCCCCTTAAGTCGGCTCCTCTAAGGTTTGCTTTTCTCAGATTTGCACCTGTCAAATTCGCTCGTCTGAGGTTAGCCCAACTCAAATCAGCTTGGCTCAAGTCTGCTTCATTCAAGTTAGCAGATAACAAATATGCACCACTCAAGTGAGCCTTGGTCAGATTAGCTTTATACAAATCAGTTTTGTAAAGATAAGCTCCCAACATTTCCGCCTTGTATAAGCTAGCCTCGCTCAAATCAGCCCCAATCAAGTTAGCTTCAATCAGGTTAGCAAAACAGAGATTAGCCCGAATCAGTTTTGCTGCATCTAAATCCGCATCTCTCAAGTTAGCGTCTTTGAAGTCGGTGCCAATGAGATTAGCATGAGCAAGCACAGCACCTCTAAGATTGGTTTCACTCAAGTCAGCACCAATCAAATTGGCATCACTGAGATCTGCTTGTGAAAGTGTAGCACCGCTCAAGTTAGCAACGCTGAAGTTAGCAGAATTCAGATTAGCTTCAATCAGCAAGGCTTTGTAGAGGTTTGCACCACTGAGTTCAGCATTGCTGAGGTTTGCCCGCACAAGTAAAGCATTAGCTAAATCTGCCTTGCTCAAATTTACCCCCTGGAGATTTGCACCTCTGAGGTTATCCCCTTCCAGGTTTGCGGCGCTGAGGTCTGGTTGAATCTGGGGATTGTTCTGTTTCCACTCAGTCCATATAACTGCACCTGCTTTGAGTAAACCCAGATGCTCTCGATTTGCCATTTTCTCTCCTTTACTCCTGACGCCCACTTTGAGGATTTCGACCAGGTACACTTTCAATCGCCGTTAATGCTCCCGCTGCACCTGCTAGAATATCTCGTTCTTCTCCACCCAAGTAAAGCCGTCCAAAACTGCCTACGGCTTGCACTTCAAGAATGTTAATCGACGCCGCTTTCTCTGCTTCATTGGCAGCCAAGGCGGCGTAAGCAGCAGGCTCTACTTCTAATACGTATAGCGTTTGCCCTGCTAATAGAAGCTGTCCCCGACGGCTGCGATTGATAAGTTGTGTTTGATAAGCATCGATGTTGCGAATAATTTGGCTGGAAACAACACGTGGTTTGAGACATTCCTCTCTTCGGACTCCGAGTGTTGCCAAAATGGCTTGGCCAGCAGCTCGCGTTTCACCTTGGGAGCCAGAATGGACTTCCAATAGACCATACAAGCGTTCAACTACTTGTACTCCCGGACGCACAGAAGCAGCTTTCAAGGCTACATCTGTAATTTTATTAATTTCGATGCCAGGTGAGATTTCAATCCACAGCGATGTATCTCCTGGTAATGGTAAGAAACCTTGGGCTACTGTTCCCATATATGCTGCATGTTGAGGTTGCAGGCTGTCGAGAAACACGAAGCTGCGTAGTTCTATTCCCAAGATTTTGCTCTCCAGTCATGAGGTAAAAGTTATCTATTGCACGATATGAGCGTCTAACTTGTGGTATTTTAGCCACAAATGAAGAATGGAAAAACACAAAATAGAAAAATTTTGCTGTCGATAAATCTTACACTTGAGAACTACCTGTTAGTGAAAACCGCCTTGATAATTGTACAAGTTTTATCAGAAAAAATAAGTAGAAATAGCAAGAGGAAAGTCTATTTAACTTTCCCCTCTACCTTTAAGATGTTCACACTCAAACTGAAATGTAAAAACACAACAGCAGTTGATGTGTTGTATGTAAGTAAGAAACACTAGATTTTGCCGATCGCCTATTTTGTGGCGATCGCTATTGCTCGATCCAAAGCTTCTAAGGCAGTGTTTACTTCGGCTTCTGTGACAATCAACGGTGGCACAAATCGGATGACTTTTGGCCCGGCTGGTACGAGTAATAAACCCTCGTTGATGGCAGCATTGACAACATCGGCTGCGGTTAGGGCAATGTCAGCTCGTAATTCTAAACCATTGATTAAACCCCAACCCCGAACTTCGCTAATCTGATGAGGATATTTAGCTGCGATCGCTTTTAATCCAGTTCGTAACTGTTCGCCCCGGTCTTGGACATTCTGCAAGATATTTTCCCGCTCTAATGTCTGGCAAACACTGAGTGCGACGCCACAAACAAAAGGATTGCCACCAAAAGTACTAGCGTGTTCTCCTGGTTGAAAAACATCGCAGAATTTTTTGCTCATCATTGCACCGATGGGGATACCGCCACCCAAGCCTTTAGCACTGGTGAAAATATCCGGTTCTACGCCCAGATGTTCGTAAGCCCATAAGTTACCACTGCGACCCATGCCAACTTGCACTTCATCAAAAATCAGCAAAATTCCGGTTTCGTCGCAAATCTGCCGTAGCTTTTTGAAATAGGCAATGTCTCCTGGACGCACACCGCCTTCTCCTTGCAAAGGCTCAATCAAAATCGCTGCTACACGATAATCGCCTTCATCCAACTCGCTAATCGCCACTTCCACAGCGTTAATATCGTTGTAATTTACGTAATGGAACCCAGGCATTAAAGGATCGAAATGTTTTTGATACTTCGGTTGCCCCGTGGCGGTAATGGTTGCTAAAGTCCGGCCGTGGAAACTGGCATTGGCGGTTAAAATAATCGGTTTTTCAATGTCTAATACCGTGTGGGCATATTTTCTGGCTAATTTAATTGCTGCTTCGTTAGCTTCAGCTCCAGAGTTGCAGAAAAAGACGCGATCGGCACAGGAATGTTCAACGATCCATTTTGCCAATTCCCCTTGTTCGGGAATATAGTACAAATTAGAGACATGGTGCAGCTTTTGGATTTGGCGCGTCACCGCTTCTACCATAGCTGGGTGGGCATGTCCTAAAGTACAAGTGGCAATTCCCGCCACAAAATCCAAATATTCGCGCCCTTGTGTATCCCAAACCCGACACCCAGCACCCCGTTCTAGGGCTAAGGGAAACCGCCCATAGGTAGACATGACAGCTTGATTAAAGCTATCTGCATCAAAGGGACTGGGTGTTGACCCTGAATTTGGGGGGATGGTGGTTTGTTCAACTAGAGTTTGTAAGCTCACTACCGCTCCTCCTGGAAGTTTTTCATCATATAGTTATTTACTAGTTTCCTAGAAATCCCAAAAAATTACTTTTTATTCTCCCAAAGCCCGATGGTTTCGTGAATCCCCCACGCTTTTTGACTCCAATTAATTAGGGCCGATCGCTCTACATCACATAAGTAATTTAACGGGCACGTAGTATTTTACGCAAGCTTTGTCTGCCATCGAGTTACGAGGTCGGCTTTTTCTAGCTAAGGTACACTATGCTGATGCTAACGCACTTGCTGTAATCAAAGAAGGGTGCTGTGCGATCGCTGTGTCTGTCAAGAGGGTAAAAAGATTGTGCCTGTAATCTTGCGGGGCATTCAGCAAGTAGCGTTGCTGAGTACTTTTTACATTACTCAGCAACGCTATTTGACGTTAATTCTTTTTTGGGGAGACCCCAAGACCGCAATTTCAACAATAATTACATTGTTAATTGATACTTCTAAAAATTACCCCAAGAGCCGACATGACTAAATCTTTTGAGCGATCGACGTTGTAATCTAAGGGAACTTCAGCACCAAAAAAGCCAATAATTTCCTCTCCATCTTTTGCCTGAAAGCTAAAAGATTTTCGCTGTGATTCTACACTGTGAGCCATAGTACCGAAAGTTTGGCATTTCTGATTTTTTGTTGTCAACTTCAACTGAAGGATATGAGTTGCGCCAAACCAAGTGCCATAATAACCAGATACCTCTTCTAAATAATCCCCTTGAGGAATTGTAAAAACATCTCCTTTATTCGGTTGCTTATTACCGTATTCTCTCGACCACTGATTCAGAGTAGTCTTCTTTTTGTCCGTAGTTTCGTAAAATACTTGCAATCCGTCTACGATATCGCCGTGACGGACAATAATTTTCCTTAGAGAGTTGACACCGTTGAGTACATCGGCAAATGCATCAAAACCACTGGTTTTATGCTGTGACAAGTTATGTTTGTCTACCGTATCTGAGAAACCGTCAAACTTCTCTGGCGCATATCCCCGATAAATCCCTGTAGTGCTACCTACCAGTTTTGAGCGGCGACACTTTGTCGCTTCTAGGATCTTTTTGGAACAGATAACCCCAGAGCGCAAAGCCCCTTCCATGTAGCCAAAAAAGGCTAGGCAGGTATGTTCCCCTGCAAAGAAAAGTCTATCGAGATAAGCCTGACTCAGAAAACGCCCAATCTTACACACTTGGTTAGGTTTCGGGCAAGAATAGCCTCCTCCTGTCCATTTCTCTTCAGGCCACTCGATAAATTCTTGTTTAGTGACGTTACTTTCATAGTCTTTATACACCCGGCCAATCGCTTCATTGAAATACGTCGTTGAATTGGCTGATGCCAAAGCTTGGCTTGCTAATTGACCACCTGCAAACAAATTCAACCCAAAACCATGTCCGGTAGTTGCCATTTGGTTATCGGTGCTTTCCCAAATCATGCCCACTTCGTCTGAGATGAAACTGGGTGCCAAACCTTTCTTAATCCAAAACCGCTCATTGACAGCACTTAGATATTTAATGGCTTGTCCCAGAGACATCTGATAATCCGAGGATACTTCAGGGGTAATGCAAACATGTTTCCATGTGGTGGGAGGAATGGCAAAAACAACGTAGTTGCCCTTGTATTCATGGAAGACAGTGCGAACGGTCACATTTGCTGAATCTTTGGGAATGTCAATGTGAGTCACGGGTTCCTTGATGTTGACAGACCAATTTTCTTGCCCGTGAATTTCCTTAACGACCTTTTTGATTTCCTCAACAAACTTCTCTGCTAAAGCTTGATTCCCACTTTCGCAGCGGAAGGTTTCTGATAAAGTCCAGTAATCCCCAACTCCACCGCCTTTAACTGCTGCAAGCAGACCAAGGTAACTCTGGTCTGTGGTTGGTGCTGTTTGGTCATTGCTAAAATGCACCTCTAAAGCATTTCGTAATAACAAATCACCTGCACACCATTCATCTAATTTATCAGCAACAGAAATGCTATCCCATTCCTTAGCTTTAGGATGTGTCCACGGTTCGTAGGCATCTACTTGTTCTGCATCTTCGTTAATTTTTTCTTGAATCTTCTCCATTTTCTCGAAGATTCCTTTTTGAATTTTGCGGGGAACATTAGAACCATTAATGTAGAGAGGTTGTTCTAATCCTACTGCTTCAAAATTTACTTCATCAGTGATAACGCTCAGTCCCAAACCAAATTTTCTCGCGTAGTGAATCCATTGATGGTGATTGGCTCCAACTAATTCTGCACCCGCTTCCACAATGCGTCCTGGAGCAATATCGTCTTTGCTATAAACACGTCCGCCAACGCGGTCTCTTGCTTCCAAAACAGTTACTTGAACGCCTTGAGTTGCTAATTCATATGCTGCTGCCAGCCCAGCAAATCCAGCACCAACTACAATAACTTTAATATTTTTGAGGCGTTGTCTTTCTTCATTATCTACGCTGGGCAATTGTTCTTCGATTTCTGAAAGTCCGGATTGAATTTTTTCATATTTCTCAATTCCAGATAATTGAGTACCGAAGCTACGGTAAAGTTTTGCAAAAAGCGATTTTGACATGATTACTCCAAGCTTGTTTTCTTTTGTCTCTACACCATTAAGACGATTACAGAAGACAATTTGCGAATTCAACCTAGCAGTCCAAAACTAGGCGTTTGACTATAAAATGTGGTCTGAAAGTTGCATGATGAGGTAGTAATGTACGTTGCAAATCTAACATTAGCCTCAGGAGCTACCCTCAGTGAAATTACTGTGCCTGATTTAAAGAATATTGAAGAGAATTTAAAATTGATGTCTATACATCCGCAGTATTAACCATGAAAATTTGGTGCAGCGATCGCTAGAATACTGCTATTTGCAAAAACTATTTGTTCTTCCTGTGTTCTTTTCCTCTTTGCTCACCAGGATAAATACTATAAAGTTAGTACAAAACTCAAAAATATAGGCCCAAAGTACTATTTATACGTCATTCTCAACTCTTGAGCAAAAATATCAACGTATCCAAAAGGAGTTAATGGCCGGAGCGATCGCTCTTTGTGGTGTTTTCCTTATTGGCACTTTGTGGTATCGAATAATAGAAGGCTGGTCATGGGAAGATGCTGCTTACATGACGGTCATCACTTTAGCTACCGTAGGATACGGAGAAACCCACCCACTCGGTAGCCGAGGACGCTTGTTTACAATTGCCCTAATTTTGTTGGGGGTAGTCAATATCGGTTACATTGTCAACAGATTTACAGAAGCAATCATTCAAGGCTACTTCCAACAAGGAATTCGACTACAACAACAGAGGCGGTTAATGGAATCCCTGTCAGAACACTACATTATCTGTGGCTTTAGTCGGACTGGTCGTCAAATTGCGAAGGAATTTCGGGCAGAAGGTGTACCTTTTGTAGTGATTGATTCGGAGTTGGAATCTGTACACAGAGCACAAACTGAGGGTTATACAGTATATCAAGGTGATGCAACGCTAGATGATACCCTTTTGAAGGTGGGCATTGAAAGAGCGATTTGTCTGGTAGCGGCATTGCCTTCTGATGCTGAAAATTTATATACAGTTTTATCAGCAAAAACACTTAATCCAGATATTCGGGCGATCGCTCGCGCCAGTACAGAAGAAGCGTTACAAAAGTTACAACGTGGTGGCGCAGATGAAGTGATTTCACCGTATATTACTGGTGGGAAGCGGATGGCGGCTGCGGCTCTCAGACCACAAGTTTTGGACTTTGTAGACGGAATTTTGACAGGTGCAGACCGCCAGTTGTATATGGAAGAATTTTTACTCGACCCGGCTTTTTGTCCTTTTGTGGGTCAGAGTTTGCAAAAAGCGAGATTGCGATCGCAAACTGGGGCATTAGTTCTGGCAATTCGCCGCCTTGATGGTACTTTAATCGGCGGCCCCACTGGGGATACGGTGTTAATGCCGGGAGATCGGCTAATTGGTATGGGCACAGCTGAGCAGTTGCGTAACCTCAACAAAATTCTCGGCCCGATTAATTACAAGCAACTGCGGCGGCCGAAAAATAGCTGATTTGAGTTTTAATTATTTGCTTTTTTATACCAATTCAATTAATTCAGGGCTTACGCACTCAGATCCCCCAACCCCCTTTCCAAGGGCAGGGCTGTTTCATCCCACAAAGGCAAGAATTTTGTCAATATCATTAGAGAGAAATCTTTGAGCAATTGTGATCGAAGTATGACCATTTCGGCGCAGTATGTTGAGAGCGATCGCTCTCAAGATGGAGAGATTTGCCGGGGCATTACCCTTACGTATTTTTGAATCATCCTCCTTGAAAACTACGTCTTTAACCCAGTGGAGGCAATTTTCAATACTCCAATGACCGCGAATACCACGAGCAAATTCTTGTGCTGTGTGAATGAGGCTACTAATGTAACAGACAACCTCATGATATGGTTTACCTGCTCGTGTTCCAGTTCTTTCGACTCGAATTAAAGACTTAACTCCCAGCCAGGACGGATCAATTCCATTCAAATCATGAAAAACTTCTACAGTTGTTGTTGTCAGACGGTTCCTAGTTTTTTCGGTCTGGATATAACGGCTCGTTGCTTTGTTTTGTACAGCAATGCGTTGAATATGGCGATGTAATTTTGGCTGATTGTCTTTAACAGCAATTACGTAATCATTGCCACTATTTATGATTAACTGGCAAGTTTTTTTTGGCAGTGTAAAGAATCAAAACTGAAGACAGCATCTTTGAGATCCAACGCTGCAATTAAATTTTGCACCACGGCTATTTCGCTCTTCTCCTTGTTGTCAAATTTTTCCATACTTAAAACTAGTCCTCTTTTACTGGCAAACACTGATACGATACTGACAAAATTCTGACATGATTTCTCCTAGTCAATTACTGTTCCTTTAATGCTTTTACCATCAATTCCACACCACTCAGATGGCTCTAAATCAACGTATTGGTATGCCCACTGATTGAATATAGCGACAAGTTTATCAAAATCTACTCCCATCACTACACGCCTGATCGTTGAGTATGAAGGTACACCATGTTTTTGAATGCCAAACATCTCTATTAGTATCCGACGATGCCGTTTGACGAAATCCCCCCATGCACGATAGCCGACATATCCACTCATGGTGCCCATTATTACAAACAGCAACACCAACCATAGCCGATGTCTTCTACCATCAGTCGTTCTGAAATCTTCCACTTGCCGCAAATCTTCAATCAGACAAGCACCCATGATTTTTATCCCCTCAACACTTGCAATTTTACCTGTTGAGCGGGAATGAAACAGCCCTGCCTTTTTAAGGGGGTTGGGGGATCTAAAACGAGGTAAAATTGCGTGTTTGAGCTTAAGTTGACACCAATGCACAACTGTGCACCCCTACAAATTTCTGGTTATGAACGATGGTGAAGTTATTGTAACTATTAGCAAATATAGCAGTCCTATATAAAAAACGAACCGCAAAGGACGCCAAGGACGCAAAGGGAAAAAAGAAGAAAGCGATATATATTTTTCACAAATGATTTAGGATTGGTATATTAAGCTAGACTGTGTTTTTAATTACCAAATATCAGCATTTTTGTTTAAAACTTTTTATGAAAAAAGTTATACAACCAGTTCTATCTCAGGATAGGAAATCTCCGAGAAACTGAAAGCTATCATTTTATCAAAATAACTTTTTAAATAAGGTACAAATTTGTTATGCCATCAGAAATTCCTGAAGATAATCGCAAAGAAGAAGGTAAATACGATCCTCAAGATAACCCTGGAACCCAAACAACTGTGCCAACTACAGAAGAGGGTGATACTCCTCTCGATGAAAGATATCGGATGACTGGTCAAGAATCAGGTACAGAAGTTCGTCAGGGTGCTGAACCTGAAGCAGCTGGGGGTACTGTGACAACACCTGGTCTTCCTAATCAAGGAACAGAATCTCGTTAAAAAGATTCTTGAATTTAATGAAGATTGCAAAACTTAATATTTCTAAACTTTGCCGCAATTTAACCGAAACTTAAAGCCAATCTTTCCAGCTTAAAATTTTTTACCTAAATTTTAAGCTGGTTTGGCTGATTTGAGAAAACTCCACTGTTTTAATATTTATTTTATTTAACTTTATCGGTGTAAAATTTATTAGCTTCATCTGTGGCGATTCTCCAGAGGAGACGCTACGCGAACGCAATATTTACGGAATTGAAATGCAAACCTATACTAATCCGGTCTACAAAGGTTATTTTGCCGATCCTTTTGTTTGGCAGTACCAAGGAGTATATTATGCGATCGGCACTGGCGCAGCAGAAGCAGAAGGAATGGTAGATGAAATAACGGACGCACCAAATGTTAAATCCAATAACAAAATCTGCGTCTTCCCTCTGTTACGCTCTTTCGACTTTGTGAATTGGGATTTTGTTGGTAACGCACTACTGCGGCCAGACCCTAGCCTTGGCGATAATTTCTGGGCACCTGAAGTTGCTTATTGCAATGGACAGTTTTATCTCTACTACTCTGTCGGGCACGAAGACAAGAATCATCAGTTACGTGTGGCTACAAGCGATACTCCGTTAGGGCCTTATCAAGATGTTGGTGAGCCACTTGTAGATCCCAAGTCCTGCCCTTTTGCCATCGACCCGCACCCATTCTGTGATGATGATGGACAGTGGTATTTGTTTTACGCCCGTGACTTTTTGGATACATCCGATGGAGTGCGTGTTGGCACAGCATTATTTGTAGATAAACTCCAAACCATGACTAAGCTTGCTGGAGAGGGGAAAGTTGTTTTGCGTGCGCGGTCTGATTGGCAACGGTTTTTAGCCAACCGTTTGATGTACGGTGAAATTTATGATTGGCACACTTTAGAAGGTCCGAGTGTTCGCAAACATGGAGGTAAATACTACTGTTTTTATAGTGGTGGACGCTGGGAAACTGAGAACTACGGTGTAGATTATGGCGTTGCTAATAACGTCATGGGGCCTTACTCTGATGCAGGTAACGAAACTGGGCCACGGGTGCTAAAGTCTGTTCCTAATTTTGTTAGAGGGCCGGGACATAATTCTATTGTTCTTGCGCCAGATGGTCACACTGAGTATGTTGTTTACCATGCTTGGACGCCAAATATGGATATGCGGCAAATCTGCTTAGATATGCTGATTTGGACACTAGAAGGGCCGCTTTGTAAAGGCCCTACCTGGACGCCGCAGACTATCAACGATTGAATTTAAAGATTTTGCGATATAGCAGAAGGCAGAAGGCAGGAGGCAGGAGGCAGGAGGTAAAAGTATTACTA
>NZ_CAWUDO010000141.1:0-16062 GCF_963920935.1 Nostoc sp. CCY 9925
GTTTTTCCCATGATTGACTGACTTGAAAATGCTCCTTCGATGAGTATCTATATAGTTCGGTTCCACATCGCATTTTCATGCTTGACTATGAAACTTGTTTCATCGGGACTGCCTTCTACTTATATTTGTAATTGAGGTAAAAGTAGCGATTAATGACAGCTTGTCCACGATTTGATGTGTAGTTTTGGTGCTTGACTACCTTTACCCCAGGTTAATGTGGGGTGAGTATAATCGGATGCTTCTAAGCGAAAGGCTTGAATTAGTCTGTCGATGGTATCAGCTGCGCCTAAATCTACCATCTGTACAGTATCTAGTTTTCCGGCTGTTAAGATAAATGCTAGATACCGTGCTGGATACCATTGTGTTTCTCCATTGGCCGAAATTGCTTGAAAATCGAATACGTTAAAGCGGACAAACTCGACCAAAATGGAGTTAGGCGGTAATGCTGCGACGATCGCCTCACGGTCAAAAGTTTGCTGTGATAGCTGAATTTCTGGAACTTGTGCCGCTAATTGTTTTTGTAAGTTGTTATGTCTGTTTTGCAGTTGTCTCAAATTATCTTGGTATGTAGCTAAGTCATTTGTTTCGGGAACTGCAAAAGTGAGATGGATAATTTGATTGCTGAGGTCACGCAGTTGGCGGAATTTTTCTTTTTGTTGCGGGTAGCGGCCATTGTAAAATGCTTCATTTTGAGCCGCTAGCGCTGAGGCGGTTAAGGCTTTACGTTTGAGAACAAAATCTAAGGCTGCAAGTTTTGGTTTATCTGAGTCAGCAAGATGGTTGCAGACTAGGGAAAGAAATAAGTCAAAGTTATTGCGAATTTTCTGGAGGAAGACCAGGCGATCGCTTTCCGAACTAATACCAATTTAATATGAAGCTGCATATAATGGTAAGAAGCCAACTCTTAAGTTTAAATAGCCATGAGCCGCCCGTTTAAAATTGAAATAACAGAGAGCGAAGAGGAACTAAAAAAACGTCTACAAACAGCCAACTTGGGAAATCAGAAAGAAAAACTTATAATGTTGTGGTGGATCAAAACTGAACAAGTCAAGGAACAGCAAGAAATCGGAAAACGCTTGGCACGAGATACTTCAACGGTCACAAGATGGTTGCAGAAATACAAAACTGACGGGCTGTCAGGCTTATTAAAAATCAAGAAAGCGCCAGGGGCAAAACGGAAAATCGATGATGCTGCGATCGCAGCGCTTGAGGAGGAGTTAAAAACAGCAAAGGGCTTTAGTAGCTATGGCGCAATAGTTGATTGGTTGAAACAAGAACATGGACAAGATATCGAGTATGCAACGGTTTATGCGTGGGTTCGATATCGATTAGGAGCAAAACTAAAAGTGCCTCGCCCTCAAAGCCATAAGCAGGACGAAAAATTGGTATCTGAGTTTAAAAAAAACTCGGTATCATACTCAATTGTCTAGAAGAACATTTAGCACCCGGCAAGTGTGTTCGCTACCTGTGCCAGGATGAAACTAGAGTTGGACTCAAAACTCTTACAGGAAAAGTGATTACAGGTTTTGGAGTCAAGCCCACTGTTAAGGTGATATGGCCGAGGGAAAACTTTTGGATTTATGGTGCAATTGAACCCTTAACTGGAGACCACTTTCTTTATGAATATCCAAAACTAGATGGCGAGTGTTTTCAACAGTTTTTGGACTGGTTATCTGTGCAATTAGGCTCGGATTATGCAATTTTACAGATTGATCAAGCACCGGCTCATACAAGTTCAGCAATTAGCTGGCCAGAGAATATTATTCCTCTATTTCAACCACCATCGGCTCCTGAACTTAATCCTATCGAAAGGCTTTGGCAAGCTCTTAAGAAACCTCTCAAAAATCAACTTTTCTCTTCTTTACAAGCTTTACGCGAACGCATCCAAGAGATATTCGACCAACTTACATTTGAGCAAGTTATTTCTGTCTCTTCTTATAACTTTATCCTAGAAGCTCTTTTCTATGCAGCTTCACATTAAATTGGTATTAAGGTTATTAATTTCAAAAAGTTTAATTCCGTCTCAGTGGATGTAATTAGCTAAGGAGCGTGCTAATTGTTTCAAAATGTTACTTTGTTCGGTGTGCTTGCGATCGCTATTGGTGCAATTCCTGGTGCGGTGAGTCGGTATTATCTAACTGAATTTTGCAAAAGAGCCATAGGTACACACTTTCCTTACGGCACTTTTATTATCAATTTCACAGGCTGTTTACTAATGGGCTTTTTCTTCACCTTATTTAAGGGGATAAAAGGATTTCCACCTGAGATAGATTTATTGGTAAGAACTGGTTTCTTGGGTTCTTATACAACCTTCTCAACTTACGGATACGATACATTCTCGCTGTGGCGAAATGGGAAACAGGGAGCCAGCATTTTTTATTGGGCGGGTAGTGCGATGTTAGCAGTAGTTGGTATTATCTTAGGTGGTTATTTAGCGCATCTATTTGTGAAATAATAACGATTCTCTTCAGCAAAAATACCAATCTGTATCCAATTAGTTAATTAAAAAGGAAACTTCAATAATGCAGAATAGTTTTATTCGCACTATTATGGCGATCGCTTTGGGTGCGATTCCCGGTGCTGTAGGGCGCTACTTGATAACTGAATTGACCAAAGGAATTATTGGGAAAGACTTTTCTTACTATGGCACCTTTGTGATTAATGTAACAGGCTGTTTTATTATTGCTTTGTTTTACACGTTAAACGAGCAAAAGTTTAAAAGCCTTTCACCGCAAATTCGGTTAGCGATCACTACTGGTTTTTGCGGTGCCTACACCACTTTTTCGACTTACGGATTAGAGACTTTTACCCAAATAGACAAAGGCAATACAACAATAGCTTTAATCTATTGGTTAGGCAGTATGGTAGCTGGCATGATTGCTGTGCAGTTGGGTGTATTTCTAGGTAGCTTTAATTCTAAATCTAGCGTTACTGATTAATAAGATAAATTAGCTGTAATAGGGAAGGTAGAACAAGCAACGTAGTGAGTACAAACCTCACTGTTAGCTGTTAGGGATTTCCAAAGAAAAAAAACATTCAATTTTTATTGTGGGGTGGGCGTCTCGCCCGCCCAATGGTTAGAGCGGACACGTTGGTTATGGAGTTCTTGCTCAGTACTACCCTGCGGTGGGTCAAGCTTTGATACTCACATTTGAGCGGTGCTAACCTGCAAGGAGCCTACCTGACTGGTGCTAATCTTAAGAATGCTCAAGTCAGCGATTATGAACTCAGTAGTGCCTTCCTCGAAGGTGCGATTATGCCGGATGGTTCAAAATATCGCTCTGAAAGGAAGTCTTAAAAGCCGAAAAGCCAAAATTTATTTGAAACGAAAAGGTCGTGGTCTGGCAATCCCATAACCTTGGGCATAATTTACTCCAAGGCTTTGAATTACTTCTAAGACAGCCTTATTTTCTACAAACTCAGCAATAGTTTGCAGTCCCATCACTTGACCAATTTTATTGATTGCATCTACCATTGCTAAGTTAATTGGCTCTTCTACAATATGCTTGACAAAACTGCCATCAATTTTGAGATAATCTACTGGTAGATTTTTGAGATAAGCAAAAGAAGACATACCACTACCAAAATCGTCTAAAGCGAAATAGCAGCCAAATTCCTTAAGCGACCGAATAAATCCAGCAGCTTTACCCAAGTTTTTGATGGCAACAGTTTCAGTAATTTCAAAGCAGATTGCTGAAGGTGGTATTTTGTATAAGAGAAATTGCTCGCACACAAAATCAATGAACTGGTCATCATTGATACTAGCGCCAGAAAGATTAATTGTATATAAAGAGCCATGACTATGTTTAAGCGATCGCGAATCATACCATTGAGAATTCCCGTATCGCGCAAGATTAGCAAAAAACGTGTGGATCACCCAACGGTCAATAGTTTGCATGAGATTGTAACGTTCAGCCGCTGGAATAAACGCCATTGGTGACACCACCTCACCCGTTTCATCGATCAGACGTAGGAGAACTTCGTAATGCTCTGTTAGAGAATAAGTCTGCGACACAGGAACAATAGATTGGTAGTAAAGGCGGAAACGGTTGTCTTCCAGCGCTTGAGTAATTCTTCCTACCCATTGCATTTCGCCACGTTGCTTTACTAGGTCAAGATCGTTAGCTTGGTAAACATGTATGCGATTAGAACCTTGATTTTTCGCAACATAGCAAGCTGCATCGGCAGCACTTAAAGCAGTATTCGTGTTGTCGGTATCTGCGTTGATTGCAACTAAGCCGATGCTAACGGTCAAATTAAAAATTTTCTCCTGCTTCCACACGAAGCGAAACTTTTGCGCTGCTTCACGTAGTTGATTAGCAATTAATAGTGCTGCTTCTAGAGAACAATCATTGAGTATAATGCCAAATTCATCTCCGCCCAGACGTGCAAGAGTATCATAAGAACGTAGATAAGTTTGAAACAAACTAGCAACTTGGCACAATAGTTCATCGCCAGCAACATGACCGCAAGTATCATTGACAATTTTGAACTGGTCTAAATCTAAATAACACAGTGCGTGCTGTTCTTTGGTGGACTGAGCGCTGGTTACAGCTTGTATTAAACGATTTTCAAACTCGCGTCTGTTAACCAGTCCAGTCAAGACATCGTGGCTAGCTTGCCAGGATAATAGACGTGCCAGATTGCGATTTTGGGTAACATCACGAAACACGAGGACTACACCAATGATTTGGCCCTCGCTAGTACGAATCGGCGCAGCACAGTCTTCAATGGACAACTCTGCGCCGTCGCGGGTAATTAGAACAGTGTGGTTAGCTAAACCCACGATCGCACCAGAATGCAAAACTTTTGCTACTGGGTTTTCTGCGGCTTGGTGGGTAATTTCGTTACTAATTCTAAAAACTTGTGTCAACGGCAACCCCAATGCCTCAGTTAGACTCCAGCCAGTGAGGAATTCTGCAACTGGGTTAAGATATTTAATCGAGCCAGTTGCATCAGTTGTAATTACCCCATCCCCAATAGATTGCAATGTCACTAAAGCCAGTTCTTTTTCTTGAAAAAGAGCTTGTTCTACAGATTCGCGCTCAGCAATCTCTTCCTTTAACCGTCCCAGAGTCCTTAGCAATTCCTTGGTGCGTGAGAACACTCTTTGCTCTAGCTTTTCGTTTGCTTTTTTAAGCGCTGTTTGCGATCGCTGACGCTGGCGATCGATGACGTTCAGCGAACGAGCATTCCACCAAATCAGGATTACAAAGACAAGAATATTCAAAATGCTTAAGGCACACAGTCCAAATTCGGCAGTATAAATCTGCATTCGGTAACCAGATAAAACTAGCCAGCACATGAGTGGCGGAAACACAATTGCAGTGGGTAATAAAAACCTCGCCACCATCCCACCCACATTTTTACTGGTGACTACGACCATCAACCCACGGTTTGGACAGGCAAACAAAATACCATACGCTAGCAACAAGAATGCAACTGCTGTATGCACTGCAATTGATGTTAAGGAGCCAAATCTATAGAGAAGCGCATTACCATACAAGTACCCCAACAGCCCCATTCCGGCAATGAAAAATGCCACTATTGCACATAATTGGGCTAGTAAATATTTAGGAGCAGCCAAATTCAACAGCAGTAGGCTTAATCCAAATAACACAAAAATAAACGCGGTATGAACCGCCATTCGACCAGGAGCCGCATCACCTAGTGGATCGATACTTGTGTGGAAAAAGATTTGATCGATGCCAAGGTCTAAGTTAAAGGCATACTGAATTAGTGTCAGCAGACCAATTAGTAAGACAAGAAGGGCACAGGCTTGAGCAATATTACGTTTTATACCAATTCTCGGTTGCCAATGCCACAGCAATAAAGATATTCCCCCCAAAATCAAACAGATAGCTGTGTTAGCTTTCATAGCTACCCATCCTGGCAAAATGCTTTTGAGAATGGTGATATCTTTTATCCAACCAACAATCACAGCACAGCCAAGTAAGGCTACTGCAATACTGGCTTTTTGAGAAAAATACCGGAATAAAGCGTTTAGTGCGAGAGACTGATATCGAGATTGGACATCATGAATAGCCATAGCTTTATTTAATAAATTGGCAACTATTGTGCTATTTGCTGTTTATCATGGAAATTAACTAGATGCAAGTACTTGAGTTCGATGTGAAAACAGTCTCTTAAACAGGTACAAGCAGAGTTTTTCGCGTGTAGGTTAGATGATAGCGCCAAACTCTCGTCAGGCAAAAAATGTTTAGTATAATCCTTAAAGTTTCTCTAATAAAATTGATAAAGATAA
This sequence comes from Nostoc sp. CCY 9925, assembly GCF_963920935.1. Classification (NCBI taxonomy): domain Bacteria; kingdom Bacillati; phylum Cyanobacteriota; class Cyanophyceae; order Nostocales; family Nostocaceae; genus Nostoc; species Nostoc sp. CCY 9925. The sequence goes on from NZ_CAWUDO010000141.1 coordinate 6,266, forward strand.
ATAATTATTGTCAAGATTTAACTTAAGTATAAATTAAATTTTTCGTGACGTTTTCGAGCGATTGAAGAGAGTAGTTACTGCTAGCAATTTTTCAAAATATTTACAAAAATCATCAAGATCGCAAAATAATTTTTCTAATTTAAAATTTTTACTTGATACGACTTGAAATAATCAAATAATTAATACTTTACATAAAAACTTAGACTTTAAATCATCAAAAAACAAGGTTGGTTAGGAAATTTTGGAATAAGCTCTAAGTAGGCAGGCAAGAAAAAACAAAACTATGTGAAGATAAGTAGTAGAAGAGGCTGAATCGCTGACTTTCTTGAAAACACGTAGATAATAGTGAAAAACCTTTGAGTGGTGACGAATCATTTCAATTACTTTACTCGATCTGATTGCAGACATTCAAACTGAGTGATGGCGGTAAGATATCAGGACTTATGCACAAGGATTGTCTGTTGAGACTGGGTTAATAGTAGTTAGGGTGTAGGGGTGTAAGAGTTTTCCTCACTTACACCCTCACACCCGAATGGCACGCTTGTAAAGCTATTTCTTGGGGTGAGGCAGGAGGCAGAGGGCAGGAGGCAGAAGTTATGAAATCTTTGTGCTGCAAAACTTTCGGGTTTTTATTTTCTTTTCCTTCTGCCTCCTGCCTCCTGCCTCCTGCCTTATCTTCGTGCCATTCCCCTCACACCCCTTGTTCAAATCCTTGATTTCTCCTATTATTACGTAATTTTTGGTATGTTCTAAAACATGTGAATCATGTTGCGTAACACTCTAGGAGCAATTTATTTATTCTCGCCCAAGACCTGTGCTGCTATCAATGCTAACGCTGCCGTACCAGCGATCGCACCCCACTGGAGAAGCGGATTTTTATCTAGCCAGTCGGAAATGCTAGGTATAACTAACTTATCAAAATCCCCGCCAACTCTGTCGTGTTCGGCAACAGGTTGGTAAAAATTATTTGGTGCATCTTCAGACTTTGGCTCAGCAGTACGCTGCAACCGGAAAGCTGTAAGTAGTAAGAAGGTATCTACTAGAGATGGTGAGATGCGTTGTAGCAAATCTAGTATCTTAGCTACATCACCAACTAAAAAATCGCGAGTTGGATGTTCGGCTGCATAAAGGATAGCATCAGCTACAAGTTTAGGATCGTAGTAAGGTGGTATTCCTGACGGTTTTACGCCTAACTTTGTTAAACCATTGTTCCAAAAGGGTGTATTAATTACCGCAGGCTTGACACTAGTTACACTGATGGGGATTTTCTCGTGTTCTAGCTCGACGCGCATGGCTTCGACAAAGCCTTCTATACCATGCTTGGATGCAGAGTAAGCACTCTGGTATGGAAGCGATCGCCTACCTTCCATTGAAGAAACGTGGATCAGTGCGCCGCGTCCTTCACGTTTGAGATGGGGTAATGCCGCCATTGCACCATATACTTGCCCCATTAAGTTGACATCAATAAGATGCTTAAACTCTTCTGGTGTTGTCTTGTCAAAAGTCGCAAAGACACCGATCGCGGCAACATGAACCCATGTATCAAGTCGTCCGTATACCTCCACAGTTTTATCTGCGATGGACTTAACTTGGTCAAATACTTTCACATCAGCGACGTAATAAGTTGCCTCGCCGCCAAAGCTGCGAATCTCCTCTACTAGGGACTTTAGCTTCGACTCACCGCGAGCCGAGACTACCACTTTTGCGCCGCGTCTAGCAAACTCAAGAGCTGCCATCCGTCCGATGCCACTGGAGGCTCCAACGACGGAAACGACCTGCTGATTGATTGGCTTTAATTGCATAGGTGTTACTCCTTAAAAGAAAATGGGGATTCGGGATTAAAACAATTGTTTCCCAGCCCCTAGTCAAAGGTGACAAGCAAGAAACTGGTTCAACGCCTCGGTAAATAATTCGGGACGCTCGACTTGGGGTAAGTGCCTGCAATTGGGTATTAAAGCTAGGGCGTGTCATCAATTAGGTAAACTAAAATCAGAACTGCTGAAAAAGAATAGACAAAAATTGACTGCATACCCTTTCACCTTCTCTGGAATTCCAGTCTTGAAAGCTGCTTGACGAGGCAATGACTGTCCATGTCCGGCGTTAAGTACATTACCAAAAATATACAAATCTAAAGCTTCTCCTGATACTCCTGCTCGTTCCAAGGCTGCACGCATGGCGATCGCACCTAAGTCTACTGGAGACAAATCTGCGAAGATACCTCCAAACCTACCAAGAGGTGTGTTCAACTATTAATATCTAGTGCGGAAGATACCCCCAAGCTGCTTTGAAAATAAGGGCTTAATTGCGCTATTTTTAAATAGGAACAAAGCTTAACTAAATTTTATTAGATTGATAGAAAACATCCTAAATAAATATGGTTTGAGCCTTAATGAAGCTCCTCAAATAATTTTTGAGGAGCTTGAGGAGCTTTTAGAGTGTAAAACAGTTAGTGACTAAAGTAATTTAACTCTTCTAATTGGTACAATCGTCTACCTAAAGAAAGGGCATTTTATTAAAGAATCTCGTATCCGAGAGTACAAACATTTTTAAAATGGCAATATTTTAGTCTCGCGCTTTCAGCCAATCTACAATTGTTGGTGGTAGGTCTTTTTGGACTTTGCTACTGACATAAGTAGAACGGTGTGAAAAATTCAATGTTTGTAGTAAGGACTTTAGTCCTAAGAAAAGGGCTTTAGCCCTTACTAAGAGCTAAGTTTAGCTAACGTTATATTAGTTAACATAGTTTGATTTATTCTCACCGACTTACTTACATGCCGATATGTTCAACTGAAAACGATCGCACTGTATAATCAACGCTACCAATATATTTCTCAAGAGCTAAAGATGATGCCGGCAAAACTAGATGATCCTCTTCGGCATAAAGGTTTAAAATTGGGATATTGAAGTTTTACAAAAACATGGCAGTATTCTAATTCAAAAAAAGATTTTTTGCTAATTAAAAATACTGCCATAAATTATGTAAAACCTGATGTTATAGCTGAAATTAATCAACTGCTATTTAATGTCATCAAAAAACAAAAATGCGCTATTTAACCTTTTTGGTGATTTTTGTGTAAGTCCTGTTTATTTAACGTGAACCTCTGTTGGAGGCGTTTGTTTTAAGCCAAGATATTGAGCCGTTAATTGCTATTAATAGTAAAATTACGTAAAGTAAAGCAATGAATTTAACTTCTTTAACGTAATATAACCAAATGCCAATAATATCAACTACTATCCAGTAATACCAACTTTCAATCCGCTTTTGTGCCATCAACCACATTGCGGTAAAACTCATAATTGTTGTCAGCGCATCCAAGTAGGGAAAAGAAGCTTTATCTGGAAATAATCTTGGGAGTATTGTATGAATTTGACTCATCAATATTCCCATTACAAAGGAAATTGCTATTGTTACTAAAGCCGCCAAAAAAATTGTGCGTGGAGAACTATACTTAACATTTAAAATCTTGCCACTAGCTGATTCTGGTGTACTCCATCGCCACCAGCCATAAATACTAATACCTAAATAATAAACTTGCTCGATCGCGTCCGAATACAAGCGTATTTGATAGAAAAGTACCATGTACAGCAATACGCTCACTATCCCAACAGGCCAAGTCAGAATTTTCTTTTGAGAAATTAGCCATACTGACCATAAGTAGAAAATAGTTCCCAAAAGTTCAACATAACTCATGGGATAACCTACAACTTTGAGGGCAATATTATTAACACTCCAAAACTCAAGCATATTAAGTTATAGCAGGTAAGAGGGAATAGGCAACGGGCAAGAGGCTTAAAAGTCTATTCGTATCGGAGTTCTACAAGCAGCTTATATTCTAAGCTAGCTGGCAACTGCTATCATTTTAGAAATACATCTAATAAATTATGATATTTTTGATAATTAGATAATACATTTTTTACAAAATTAATGCGTGTATTTAAATTACCACGCAGAATAAAAAAAGGAATTTTTCTCAGAATTAGATCGTTCTTAATCTGTTTTTGAAATATACTACGATTCGCTTCTCCAGAGCGATCCCAAGTATTATCATAGGGTATATCTGGATCACAAAGGAATACCAAATCATAGCGGGATACAGCTTGATGTGCTAGTTGTGTTAACTCTGGAGCAACGGTTTTGTGATAGTACAAAGAAAATTGATAGGTTGTCAGTGCGTTAGTATCTGTAAACAAGTATTGGTTTGCTTGCAACAGTAAAGTTTCTTCACGTTCTAAATGCCCTTCGGCAATGTCCACAAGTTGAGAGAGCGAAAGTCGTCTTTCTATTTGATGTTGTTCCCAATATTCACGTCCATATTCTGGCATCCATACTGTTTTGTACTCTTTTGCTAATTGGGATGCAATAGTAGTTTTACCAGTCGAGGGAGCGCCTAGAAAAACAACATTAGTAATTAGATCGCGGTAAACGTCAGAATGTAAATAACCCTTAAAAGCATAAGGGTCTTGTCTTACTTGCGTTCCTGAGACAGAGAAAGTTTGGCGATCGCTATCTACAATTCGATTAACTGCTCCCAATGCTTGGCTTACGTGTTCACCATAAAATTCACTAGAGTAAAAATGCGTAATTCTTTTTGATTCTAATCTTTTAAGAATATATTCTTCGTGCTTTTTCTTAATCTCAGGCGTATCACCGATTTCTGTTGGCCCATCCCACGCTTCAATCACCTCAATTGTGGGATAAAGCTTTCGCAGCCAGTTAGCCCTAACTGTTAAAGGAATGGCAGTCACCTCTGGACAATCATAAATTATCACTAGCACTTCATCCATCTCTGCTAAGGCCGTCTCAATCACAAATTCATGTCCTCTGTGGAGAGGAGCATATTTACCTAGCGTGAGTCCACAATTAGTGGCCATACTTTCATTTTTATCTTGGTTAGTGTTGTCCATACCTTATGACTTCAAATCTTCGTGTTTCTACATACTCGGATTTGTGGAATGACAACAAGCAACTTCTCTAAAACCTCTCCTGATATCTTATCTATTTTAGTTTGCTGATAAATGTTGCGTAATTCAAATTATCTTTATCAAACTTTTCAGACATCCTCTATCTAGGTTTCAAGGTTTTAATCTGTTGCCTGTTCCCTCTCCCGAAGGGAGTTGAAACATTACATCATCATTTGGAGTTGATTCGGTGATTTAAATTAATACCCCAGCCGTTCTACTTAATAAACTGCTGTTGTTTTAAAGGGATGACAATCACAAAAGCTGCACCCCGATCTGGAGATGAAATACATTCAAGGGTTCCATGATGATTTTTGGTGACAATTTGATAACTAATTGACATACCCATTCCTGTACCTTTACCAATTGGTTTTGTAGTAAAGAAGGGATCAAAAATACGTTGTTTTATTTTTTCCGGTATACCCAGACCATTGTCGGCAATTTTAATGGCAACCTGACTTTCATTAATTATTTCTGTACGAATTTGAATGACACTAGGAGATTGTTTAATTTCATCTTGAGTACGTTGTTGATCCCGTTCTTCTAAGGCATCAATAGCATTAGTTAAAATATTCATGAATACTTGATTGAGTTGACCTGCATAGCACTCAATTAAAGGTAGATTTTCATATTCTTTAATAATTTCAATGCCGGGATAATCAGGTTTTGCTTTTAGACGATTTTCTAAAATTAATAACGTACTATCAATTCCTTCATGAATATCAACTGCTTTATATTCAGCTTCATCCAAGCGAGAAAAATTTCGTAAAGAAAGGACTATTTGACGAATTCGCTCTGCTCCTATTTTTATTGAAGATAGTAGTTTAGGTAAATCTGATATCAAAAATTCTAGGTCTATAGCTGCAATTTCTGATTGAATAACTGTAACTGGATTTGGGTAGTATTCTTGATATAGATTAATCAGGTTTAGTAGAGTTTGAATGTAATCATGAGCAGGTTTAATATTGCCATAGATGAAGTTCACTGGATTATTGATTTCGTGAGCTACACCTGCTACCAGTTGTCCCAAAGAAGACATTTTTTCACTTTGGAGCATTTGGGTTTGAGTGCGTTGTAATTCCTTCAGCGTTTCCTCTAATTGTTGAGTTTGTTGTCTGAACTGCATTTCTGATTGTCGCAGTGCTTGTTCAGCGATTTTGCGATCGCCTGATTCAATTACCAGTCGCACGAAGTCAGTAATCGAGCTAATAAAACTTTCTTCTTCTAATGTCCATTGGCGCTGAGTTACCAAATGTTCACAACAAACTACACCAATTACCTGTCCTCTAGACCAAATCCTGGCATCTAGCATTGAGGTAATTCCCAGTGGGGTTGTATAACTTGCAGAAAATTCTGAAGTCCGGGGATCGTTATGAACATCAGAAACTGCAATTACTTGTTCTTCCTTTAGAGCTTGAAAATATTTGGGAAAGTCGCAGACAGATAATTCCAAACCATGACTGTGGCAATTATTCTGACGTTGATATAAGTCAAGACATTGAATTCCCAAATTTTTTTCTGTATATAACCAAACGCTTACACGTTCGACATCAAGACCCAAACTAGCCACTTCCGTTACATATTGGATGGCAATTTGAAAATCATCATGTTGTAGTTTTTCACTTTGTACGAGTTGCTGTAGAGCAGTACTATGTCTGCGAAAGCGCTTCTCTGTTTCTTGGCGTTCATGAATTTCTTCCTCTAACTTATTTACTGTTTGACGCAGCAAAGCAGTTTCAATTTTATTTGTGGAAGCAATTAGCCGAATTGAATTTACTATAAATGAATTACCAACTTCATCACAGAATAGGCTTTTGTTAGTAGAAATAATCTGATTTTCACCCTGGTAATTTGTGATTAATTCCTCATGTTCATCAGTCACACCTGTAGTGAATACCAGTTCATCTCGCTCCCAAAAAATATCGGCTTCTGCTGTGCAAAAGAAATCATAATCGGACTTCCCAATTAGTTCTGCACGTTGATATCCGATGAACTGACACAATGCATCATTGACGAACACCCAACTGTGTTGTCTATCTTTGACAAAGATCGGATCTCTAATGCTGTTAAGAATACTCCACAGAAAACTCTGAGAAGATTGTTGCGGAACAATGTCGAAAAACACCATCTTGCTTAATCCTGCAAGGTACTGACTTTCTTCTAGGCATATCATCCCTCATTTGGGATGAGTAGCTCAAAAGATTGCCTAAATTTATCCTTAGTATGCCCAAGATACCATTTAACTACACAACTTCCTCTTCACTATTAGCGTAGGCGCAGCCCGTCACAAGCATCGCTCTTTGAGAAAAATTTTTAATTTACTGATTTATATTTATTATCTTCATTTCATAATCTTCCAAAAGGTTTACTCTGCTTCATTGCCGCTTTGCCCGTAGGTAGACGAAATCCATACCTGAGATTGGTAGCATTTTCTTGCATAGCTAAACGGCTTGGTTTGGATTTAATCCAACCTGATTGCAACTATCTTTAATCGATCAATTTAGGAAGCAGAAATTATGCGTTGGCAATTGGGTCGCAGGAGTACAAATGTTGAAGATCGGCGTGGGATGAAAGTTTCTGCCCCCATCGTGGGTGGAGGTATTGGGGCTGCACTCATATCGCTACTCGTTTTCCTTTTGGGTGGCGATCCCAGTGTAATTTGGGAACAAGCTCCAACATCAAGTGATAGTCCTGTGACTAATTCACCGCAATCAACAGGCTCTAATGCTCAAGACCAGATGGCGGATTTTGTATCTGTAGTGCTGGCTGACACAGAGGATACATGGAGTGACCTGTTTCGACAAAATGGACAAACTTACGTAGAACCCAAGTTAGTTCTTTATTCGGGTGCAGTGCAATCTGCTTGTGGATTTACCCGTTCAGTAGTCGGGCCATTTTATTGTCCGGGGGATCAAAAAGTATATATTGATTTAAGTTTTTATCGTGATTTGAAAACTCGATACCAAGCACCAGGAGATTTTGCTCAAGCATATGTGATTGCTCATGAAATTGGGCATCATGTCCAGAATTTACTAGGAATTTCAGACGAAGTTCGACTATTGCAAAATAAAACGAATCAGACCCAAGCAAATCAGCTTTCTGTAGGATTAGAATTACAAGCAGACTGTTTTGCAGGGGTTTGGGCGCATCATGCACAACGCTCACGTCAAATTCTGGAGAGAGGAGATATTGAAGAAGCATTGAACGCTGCTAGCAGTATTGGAGATGACCGCTTACAAGAACAAGCTAGGGGGTACGCCGTACCAGAATCTTTTACACATGGTAGCTCAGCCCAACGAGTTCGCTGGTTTAAGCAAGGTATCCAGACTGGTGATGCTCAACAATGTAATACCTTTGCTAAAACAAATCTTTAAAAAATTTACAGGCAATTTCTATTACAAATTTTTGTAATCATCTTCTGGACACAGAGTCTTAATATAGGACTAGTATTTGATTTTTGAAATTACTCGTAGAGGCAGGCAATCCTAGAGCCTGACTGTTTTTATGGTCGAATAGCTGTTTTGCGAGAGTGCGATCGCCTGATTCCAACTAAGGATGTTGGGTTCCATACCTCAACCCAACTTACTACATTTTTAATTCAAAAAAAGGTCATCACCCCAACAGGGGTGAGCTTTCGGCATTTATAGCAGTTGAAGCACAGTTTAGGACATAAACCGATGGTCAAACCCCGACACCAAGAGACTTTCAAGCCTATTGTCTGTTTCCTGCTATCTTAAGAAGATAAATACTGCCCAATAGATGGTTTTTGACGACGCAGAGCAGTCATGGCTTGCTGCTGGATTTGGCGAACTCGTTCTCGACTAACATTGAGCTTCTCTCCAATCTGAGCCAAACTTCGTTCTTGATTATCCAACAGTCCAAAGCGTAAGATTAATACTTCGCGCTGCACGGGTTTGAGTGATGCTAACAAATCATTCAAGTCCTGACGCAGCAATTCTTGAGTGATCTGCTCATTCGGTGAGATGCCCTCATCGCTTAGGAGTTCACTAAGTTCTGTATCTTGGTTATCACCCACTTTTAAATCTAAAGAGATTGTCCCACTGGCAGCACTAAGATATTCTCGAATCTGGCTTGCTTCCATGTCCAATTTCTGAGCAATTTCCGTGAGAGTAGCACGACGACCAAGTGTTTGAAATAGTTCTCGCTGTGCCTTCTTAATTTGACCGAGCTTTTCGTTAACGTGAATTGGTAGCCTCACTGTGCGGGATTTTTCGGCGATCGCTCTGGTGATCGCCTGACTAATCCACCAATATGCATAAGTTGATAACTTATAGCCTCGGTTAGGGTCAAACTTTTCTACCCCCCTTTGTAAACCGATTGCCCCTTCTTGAACCAAATCCAAAAACTCTAGATTGCGACGCTGGTATTTTTTAGCTATGGAAACCACCAGCCGGAGATTTCCTACGATCATCTTTTGCTTGGCTCGTTGTCCAAGCTGAAGTATTTGATTTACTTCAGTTTCGGTTTTATTTACAAAATTCGCTAATTCTGCTGGTGTTGGTTGACGATGCAATTGTTGACTAAGCTCTTGTTTTTGCTGGTCAATGGCAATCATTTGTTGTACTTGCCTGCCATAAGTGATTTCTTGGTCAGATGTTAATAAAGGGAACTGACCAATTTCTTGCAAATAGACGCGTACCATGTCAGAAGTCAGGCTGGACATACAACTTTAACATTTCTCCACAATTAGACGAATTTAAAAGTATAAATCAAATAGCCTCATAAAAAATATCAACAAGGGAAGGTAATCTTATGCGCCAACTAAGTAGGTCGGTGTTGAAAATTGTCGTTATGACAAGGCAGGAGGCAGGAGGCAG
>NZ_CAWUDO010000142.1:0-15920 GCF_963920935.1 Nostoc sp. CCY 9925
CATTAGTCATTAGTCATTAGTCATTAGTCATTAGTCATTAGTCATTAGTCATTGGGTATGGGTCATTAGTCATTAGTCATTAGTCATTGGGTATGGGTCATTGGACATTGGTTATTCTTTCTCCCCCTGCTCCCCCTGCTCCCCCTGCTCCCTCATCCCTTCCCCCTTCCCCTCCTCCCATTTTTCCAGGAGATCGGGACGGCGATCGCGTGTTTTTTTAATTTGTTGTTCGTAACGCCAGCGGGCGATGGCAGCATGATTCCCAGACAGCAATACCTCCGGAACTTTCAAGCCACGAAAATTTGCTGGGCGAGTGTATTGGGGATAGTCCAATAACCCCTCCTCAAAACTTTCTGCTATCAAGGATTCGGTTTTGCCTACAGTTCCTGGTAAAAGGCGCACTACGCCATTAATTAAAGCCATTGCTGGAATTTCGCCGCCAGTCAGAATAAAATCTCCTAAAGATACCTCACGAGTCACCAAATGCAGTACCCTCTCATCTACTCCTTCGTAATGCCCACAAATCACTACTAACTGGTCATAATTTGTTGCCAATTCTCGCAACAAAGGTTGATTAATTGTTTGACCCTGGGGACTCATCAAGAGAACTTCTCTTCGAGGTAGAATCGGCAGCGACTCCACAGCATTGAAGATTGGTTCTGGCTTCATTAGCATCCCTACGCCGCCACCATAGGGTTCATCATCTACCTTACGGTGCTTGTCAGTTGTAAAGTCCCGTGGATTAATCAGATGCACTTGGGCAATCTGTTTGGCTAAGGCTTTACCCAGCAGGCCAGAACTGAGAATAGAGTGAAAACAGTCAGGAAAAAGTGTAACTATATCAAAACGCACAGTAATTCGTATTCAAGGACACTAATCTTAAATTTGAATGTCTAGCAAACACAAGAAGCCAATGTTGGGTCAAACTACAGTTAAACTTCATCAATAGTATCTAAAAGTACCAGGAATCTTGGATTTTAGATGGGAGCTAAAGTTTTTCTAATTACTTAATTTATGTTTAAATGTTGTCACAACTACATTTAAATTAATAATCATATCAAGTTAACAACTTTCAGGATGCATCGAGCCAGCCTCAGAAAAAAGCGTGGTCTGACCTGTTCATCCCCAATCTCAAAGGGGAAAACTGAGACTTTGATGCCAGTTTCTTCTCTTGAGAGAGACGCTAAGCAAACAAGTCGGCACAATCGACGAGACTTGCTAACCTTTGGGAATCGTAAGGGCGAACAACTTTGCCAAAGTTTGCAAAGCAATGTCTCTCTAGCGCACTGGCTCCAAAATGGGGGTAAACCCCACCAAAGAAGTGTCCTCCCTAGCTTACTAAGTAAGGACTATTTTGCCAGTCTGGAAGTGGACAGGTGAAAAACAAGGCGCTAGCAGCAGAGTCAGGGCAACAAACACGTTTAAACTGAGGTCTCGTGTGCGTTAAACAAGAATTTGGAACTGTGATCCAGGAGAATCCAAACTTCACAAAAGTGTCCTCTCAGAAGTTGCAAAGCGCAAAAATCATCGGACTCCCGATCTTGTTAAATTCACCTGAAGTTGTTGACAGGAGAAACACAATGCCGGAATTAAAAGCTAAATCGCTGGAAATGAGGACACCCCAAGCAACTAAAACCGCCGTTCTAGTTATCGGAGGCGCAGAAGACAAAGTTCACGGGCGCGATATCCTAAGAACTTTTTTTGGACGTGCCGGTGCTAGTAAGGGCTATATTACAATTATTCCATCTGCCTCTCGCGAACCCGCTATCATCGGTGGTCGGTATATTCGGATTTTTGAAGAAATGGGTGCCCAGAAGGTGGAGATTTTAGACATCCGCGAACGAGAACAGTGTGAAGCCTCCCAAATCAAAGCATCCTTAGAAGCCTGCAGTGGGGTATTTTTGACAGGAGGAGACCAACTGCGTCTCTGTGGCGTATTGGCAGATACGCCAGCGATGGAAATTATCCGGCAACGGGTGAGGTCAGGGCAACTTACCTTAGCAGGCACCAGCGCTGGAGCAGCGGTGATGGGACACCATATGATTGCTGGCGGCGGTAGTGGAGAGTCGCCAAATCGTTCTTTAGTGGATATGGCAACGGGTTTGGGATTTATTCCTGAAGTCATCGTTGACCAACACTTTCATAACCGCAATCGGATGGGGCGGCTGATTAGTGCGATCGCAGCTCATCCCGATCGCTTAGGTATTGGCATTGACGAAGATACTTGTGCTGTGTTTGAACGTGATGGCTGGCTACAAGTTATGGGTAAAGGCAGTGTCACCATTGTCGATCCCACTGAGGTCACCCACACCAACGAACCTCATGTCGGTGCTAACGAACCCTTAACGGTGCATAACTTACGTCTGCATATCCTCAGCTATGGCGATCGCTTCCACCTGTACCAACGCACTGTATTGCCTGCTGTACACCGAATCTCCAGCTGACGGGATAAAGTATCTGAGGTTACACTGAGTTGACCAGAAATTTTAGATTTGGGATTGGGGATTTTAGATTAAAACAGCTTTTTGGTTTATGCTTCGCCACAAAGTTGGTGAAACAAATCTCAAAAACAATCGTTTTGTAGCGTACTGTTATCCCGACTAGGCTTAGCTACGCTATGGTAAATCTAATAATTCACAGAGCTAAGTACCCTTGTGGTCTCTTTGAATCCAAAAGACGCTCGCAGGCACGGCTTAGCTCCGCTATAGTCAATCTAAAATCGAAAATTGGTTGACCGCTCATTTATTTCTTGCTGTAGAAAAATGATGAGAATACCATGTAAAAAGAAAAAACTGTTTGCAATGAACAGTTTAGCGGTCAATTCCAGTAAGAAACTAGAATTTTGGTTCCGAATCTCCATCTACCTATTCCCATGAGAATCCTCAAGATCCAGACCTTACGCGGCCCAAACTACTGGAGCATTCGACGCCACAAGCTGATCGTCATGCGCCTCGATTTAGAAAACCTTGCCGAGACGCCCTCGAATGAAATCCCTGGCTTTTACGAAGGATTAGTTGAGGCGCTGCCAAGTCTGGAGGGTCACTATTGTTCCCCTGGCTGTCGTGGTGGTTTTCTGATGCGAGTGAGAGAAGGCACGATGATGGGCCACATCGTGGAACATGTAGCACTAGAACTCCAAGAATTAGCTGGAATGCATGTCGGCTTTGGTCGCACTCGTGAAACTGCTACACCTGGAATTTACCAAGTAGTGATTGAGTACTTGAATGAGGAAGCAGGCCGTTACGCTGGACGAGCTGCGGTGCGGTTATGCCAGAGTATCATCGATCGCGGTCGCTACCCCAAAGCAGAACTAGAGCAAGATATCCAAGACCTGAAAGACTTCAGCCGTGATGCTTCACTAGGCCCTTCTACAGAAGCGATCGTCAAAGAAGCCGAAAAAAGAGGTATTCCTTGGATGGCTCTAGAAGCCCGCTTTTTGATTCAGCTAGGCTATGGCGTCAACCAAAAGCGGATGCAGGCAACAATGACTGACAATACCAGCATTTTGGGCGTAGAACTAGCTTGCGACAAAGAAGCCACCAAACGTATCCTCGCAGCCGCTGGTGCCCCGGTACCCAGAGGCACAACGATCAACTTCTTGGACGATTTAGAAGAAGCTATTGAATATGTAGGCGGCTATCCCATTGTCATTAAGCCCCTTGATGGCAATCACGGACGTGGTATCACTATTGATATTAGAACTTGGGAAGAAGCTGAAGCTGCCTATGAAGCTGCTAGACAAGTTTCTCGCTCAATTATTATCGAAAGATACTATGTTGGCCGCGACCACAGAGTACTGGTAGTAAATGGCAAAGTAGTGGCAGTTGCCGAACGTGTGCCAGCTCATATCATTGGCAATGGCAGATCCACCATCACCGAATTGATTGAAGAAACAAACCAAGACCCAAATCGCGGTGAAGGACATGATAACGTCCTGACCAAAATTGAACTAGACCGCACTAGCTACCAACTCCTAGAAAGACAAGGCTACACCCTGAACAGTGTGCCACCCAAGGGCACCATTTGTTATCTTAGGGCAACGGCAAACTTGAGTACAGGTGGTAGCGCCGTAGACCGTACCGACGAAATCCACCCAGAAAATATCTGGTTGGCACAAAGGGTAGTGAAGATTATCGGTTTGGACATCGCCGGCTTAGATATCGTCACCTCAGACATTAGCCGTCCCCTACGAGAAGTAGATGGCGTGATTGTCGAAGTTAACGCTGCTCCCGGCTTTAGAATGCACGTCGCCCCCAGCGTTGGCATTCCCCGTAACGTCGCTGGCGCGGTGATGGATATGCTGTTTCCCAATGAACAATCTTGCCAAATACCGATTCTCAGCGTCACGGGTACAAATGGCAAAACCACTACTACTCGACTCCTAGCACATATTTATAAACAGACTGGCAAAGTAGTAGGATATACTACTACAGACGGTACATATATCGGTGATTACTTAGTAGAATCTGGCGATAACACAGGTCCCCAAAGTGCCCACCTGATCTTGCAAGACCCCACAGTAGAAGTAGCAGTACTGGAAACGGCTCGTGGTGGGATTCTTCGCTCTGGACTGGGCTTTGAAGCAGCAAATGTGGGTGTGGTGTTGAATGTAGCTGCTGACCACTTAGGAATAGGCGATATAGATACAATTGACCAGTTAGCTAACCTCAAAAGCGTAGTCGCAGAAGCGGTATTCCCTGATGGCTATGCAGTACTCAACGCCGACGATCGCCGTGTCGCCGCTATGTCGGAAAAAACTAAAGCCAACATTGCTTACTTCACCATGAATCCCGACTCGGAATTGGTGCGGAAACACATTCAAAAGGGCGGAGTCGCAGCGGTATATGAAAATGGCTATTTGTCCATTGTCAAAGGCGATTGGACACACCGTATAGAAAGAGCAGAAAATATACCTTTAACAATGGGTGGGCGTGCGCCATTTATGATTGCCAACGCCTTAGCGGCAAGTTTGGCAGCCTTTGTGCAAAACGTCACAATTGAGCAGATTCGTGCAGGTTTGAAGACTTTCCGGGCTTCAGTGAGTCAAACACCGGGACGGATGAATTTGTTTAATCTAGGCAATTACCACGCGTTGGTGGACTATGCCCACAACCCCGCTAGTTACGAAGCTGTGGGTGCTTTCGTGCGAAACTGGACTACAGGACAGCGCATTGGCGTAATTGGTGGCCCTGGCGATCGCCGTGACGAAGATTTTGTCACCTTGGGCAAACTAGCAGCACAAATTTTTGACTACATTATCGTCAAAGAAGACGATGACACTAGAGGAAGACCACGGGGATCGGCTGCCCAGTTAATTATTCAAGGCATTACTGAAGTGAAGTCTGATACTCGCTATGAATCAATTTTGGATGAAACACAAGCGATTAACAAAGGCTTAGACACTGCACCAGATAACAGCCTGGTGGTAATTTTACCAGAAAGCGTTAATCGGGCGATTAAATTAATTAGAGGGCGTGGTGTGGTTAAAGAAGAGACACACCAACAAAATACTGGTACGACGATCTTTGATTCCCAAAATGGGATTGCACCTTCTTCTGTTGTGAATACATTGCTGTAGTCAAAAGTCAAGAGTCCAAAGTTTAGCATCTAAAAGTTTTTGACTCTTGACCCTTGACTATTGTTTTTCTTGTTCCGGATTGGTTTCATCGCTGGGAGTTTTCATCTCCTGCTTAAAGCCCCGTAGGGTTTTGCCCAGGGCAGTTCCCAACTCGGGAATTTTTTTTGGGCCAAAAATTAGAATAGCTACTATGGCAATTACACTTACTTCCGGCCATCCCAGTCCAAAAAACATATAAGTTTCCTCTACAGTATCTGTAATTAACTATAAACATTGATGGCGAAAGAGGACACAAATAGTGAGTTGGGGCGCAACTTCGATTTTGGCACTTAGAAACCCTGTTTGAGAGTGCTTTGGAATATATACCAGCTTAGTGATATTACCTCTTGGGGCTGGACGAGGACGATGGAATTTCAATCCCAACATTTCCCAGGTTAAAGCAATTTGTTGGCGAAAGCCGCAGACGGATGCCCAAAAACAAAGCAAACAAGACTGTGTTTGCCATTAAAAAGCTAGCGCCCCAAAAAGGGAGTGATATCAAACTCAAGATGAAGTTTGCAGGAAAAGGCGTCGTCATAACACCTATTGTCCACAAAAGGATAAACGAATTCGAGGCGATCGCCTAATATTTGACCAATCATAATATGCGCTTAGCACACCGTACAATAATTTAATTTTTTTTATAAATTTAGGGTGAAATATTTAGATGTTATTGAATTAATTCCATTTGCGATCGCCTTTTATTTATAGTTGCCATTTTTAGATCTGTTTAAGATTATGAGTTTTGTTTATTCTTGCGTAATTGGTATATCTAACCAATTACTCAATTCCTGAGCTAGCCATTCTATTTCCGGTTCAGAGTTAATCACACCATCAGAACCAGCCAGTTGATACTTATGTACTCCAGCCCAAAGGATCAATTCCGGCCTCACCTCAACTCTAGTACCACTATTCAAATCTATCTCAAAGCGTTTTGGAATATAGACCAGCTTCCGTACATGTTGCCTTGGCGTTGGATGGGTACGGTTGAATTTAAATCCCAACAGATCGTTTGTAAAAGTAATTTGCTGATGATTTAGGCGCAGTCGAATGCGTCCAAATAAAGGGAACAAAAATGTATATATCATGTAACAGCCAGCACCCCAAAAAGGAAGTGAGAACAACATAAACAGCAGGTTGGGAAAAGGTGCAGAGATTACGGCAATTATCCAAGACAGGGTGAATGAATTCCAGGCGATCGCAAACAAACCTGTGAATATTATCGATGGATGAAAGCCTGCTGATGGAATAATAATTTCTAGAGAATTCCAATTTTTGATAACTTGGATTTTGCTACCTATCGGTTTGCCAACAGCTAAAGCTTTATCAAGTTCAAATTGGGGCTGTTCTAAAATTTTTAAGGCTTGTGAGGCAGAACTACAACGTTTTTCTAAACTCGGTTCAGTCATTTGCTGCAAAGCGCGAGTAAAACCCGGGCTGAGATTAGCCACTTGCTCAAACTGAATACGAAAATCTTTTTGGGGTAAATCGGCTGGGTGTGTACCAGTCACCAAGTAAATTAACGTCGCGCCTAAACTATAGAGGTCAGAAGCAGCAACAGTCCGCCCGCCAAATTGCTCCTGTGGCATATAGCCATAGGTTCCCACCACAGTCCTAGTCCCAGTTTCTGTAGCGAGGACAGTTTGCACCGAACCAAAATCTATCAGATAAACTTCACCTACACTGTTACCAGAGCGATCGCTCAATAAAATATTGCTAGGCTTAATATCACGATGGATTACAGGCGGATGTAGCCCATGTAAGTAAACAAGGATCTCTAAAACAGCTTTGGCTATCTGTTTGACTTCAGCTTCCGTAAAAGTCCGCCCAGTTTGTAAGTATTGCTCTAAAGTTTGTGCTGGAATATAAGTTTGTACTAAGGCAAATCCTTTGATAGTTGGTGAATTTACCTCAAAATAGTCTAAATAGCGAGGTATTAAAGGATGTGACAAAGATTTTAGCGTTTGGGCTTCTCGCTCAAACAGCTTGAGATCGTCCCATTCAAAGTCACTACCAAAAGAGAGTAACTTGATGACGACTAATTCCTGAGTTTTCAAATCACGAGCTAACAGCGTTCGCCGCCCTGCTTTTTTTCCTAATAGCTGCTGAACTTCGTAGCGCTCGTCCAATATTTGGCCAATCATTATTGTTTGTGATAACGCTACGTTTGAAAAGTTTTCATAGCTTATGGCTTTTCAATTTAGTTTGCCAATATCTTTAGTATAATTGCGTAGTTCTATGCCTTCCCAACTTTGGCCTTATATTACCCCTGGTATTCCCGATGAGTTGTTCGAGCATTTGCCAGGAATTCCCCTGAGCCAGCGAGAAGTCCGACTGTTGTTAATTGCTCAACTGCGGCTACAACCAAATTCAGTATTGTGGGACATTGGCGCTGGGACGGGTACAATTCCTGTAGAGGTGGGATTGCTTTGTCCAAAAGGAAAGATTATTGCTGTAGAAAGGGATGAAGAAGTAGCTAATCTGATTAAGCGTAACTGCGATCGCTTTGAAGTCAAGAACGTCGAAGTCATTGAAGGTAGCGCCCCAGAATGTTTACAAGATCTCAAGGTGACCCCTCACCGCGTTTGTATTGAGGGAGGGCGCCCGGTTCAGGAAATTCTCCAAGCTGCTTGGCAATATTTACCGCCATCAGGTCGGGTTGTAGCCACAGCTGCTAATCTAGAAAGCCTGTATGCTATTTCCCAGAGTTTTGCCATATTAAGGGCTAGAAATATCGAAGTTGTCCAATCTGCCGTTAACCGCTTAGAAACGCGCGGCTTTTCTCAAACCTTTACCGCCGTCGATCCCATTTTTATCCTCAGTGGTGAGAAACTGGATTAGGGACTGGGGACTGGGGACTAGGGACTGGGGACTGGGAATTACGGAAGAGTTTACCCAATCCCCAATACCCAACCCCCAATCCCCAACCCCCAATCCCGAATATCCAATCCCCAGTCCCCAGTACTTCTATGCCTTGGTCTCGGATTATTAGTGGAATTATTGCGATCGCTCTTGCTCTGTGTGCGACCCTTTTAGGTGGTTGGTACTTTACCATCATGTTTGCGGTTGTCGTCTTTTTGGGTCAAGAGGAATATTTTAATTTGGTGCGAGCCAGAGGCA
Source organism: Nostoc sp. CCY 9925 (assembly GCF_963920935.1). Taxonomy (NCBI): domain Bacteria; kingdom Bacillati; phylum Cyanobacteriota; class Cyanophyceae; order Nostocales; family Nostocaceae; genus Nostoc; species Nostoc sp. CCY 9925. The sequence goes on from NZ_CAWUDO010000142.1 coordinate 8,738, forward strand.
TTGCTCCTGCTGCTAAAACCACTATGGCTGCTAGCCAAGTCTTGCTGGTGATTTGTACCCTTGATGGCAGTTTAGCCGATGCTGTGATGCCAATAGCGGGTACACTGATTTGTTTTTACCTACTGTTTCAACCTAAATTCGCCACCATCGCGGATATTTCCGCTTCGATTATGGGGCTATTTTACGTAGGTTATTTACCGAGTTATTGGGTGCGATTGCGAGCAATTGATACTGCTGCTTTTAGCAATCTTCCTTTAGGAGCTTACTGGCCTACAACCTGGGCAGATTTCTGGCAGAAGGCAAATTCTACCTCTTTACCACAAGGTTTGACAGCAACACTGCTGACTTTGTTATGTATTTGGGCAGCTGATATCGGTGCTTACACAATCGGCAAATTCTTTGGCAAAACTCGTTTGTCTGAGATTAGTCCGAAAAAAACCGTAGAAGGTGCTGTGTTTGGTATTACCTCCAGTATTGCAGTAGCTTTAGCTGGAGCTTATTATTTACACTTGCCTAAATCTCTGTTTACTGGTCTAGCATTGGGTTTGCTGATTGGTGTTGCTAGCCTTTTAGGGGATCTCACCGAATCTATGCTGAAGCGGGATGCTGGAGTCAAGGATTCTGGTCAGTTAATTCCTGGCCACGGTGGAATTTTAGATCGTACTGATAGTTATATCTTTACAGCACCTTTGGTTTACTATTTCGTAACCCTACTTTTGCCACTGATCGCGGATGGGTAAAAGGGACTAGGGACTGGGGATTGGGGATTGGGTATTGAGAAATTAGCGAGTGCTGACTGTTGACTGTTGAATTAATAGTTAACAATTATTCTCCTTGTCTCCTTGTCCCCCATCTACCCACACTACCTCATTCCCCATTCCCTTTACGGGTTAACATTAATTCGCCCACGACATACTAGCTGACCTGGGATCAGAGTTAGTTGTTGGATATCAACATCTGAGCCAAGATCGAAATTGTAGCCATGATTGTCTTCTAATAAATCTCCCCGATCGTCCTTGATTTGGATATCTGTCAGTTGCAACTCCTGACCATTAACTAACTGTAAGCCCAGAGAGATCTTCAGAGGTGTTGTTTGACTATTGGTGACTCTAAAACCGAGCAGTATAATTTGGTTGTTCTCAAGAATAATTTCTTGCCAATTAATGGGTTGTGTTTTTGGGCAATGTGTTGGTAAAACCTTAACTAGTAGATCGCTTAAAGCAGTTGATAATAAGCTAGATGAGAGAGAAGCATTGAGATCTTTCTCGTCTATGGTCAAATCGCCAACAACTGGTACTGTTTGTAACAATCGCAAGGGCTTTCCCTTGAGTATTGACCCGATATTTATCTGAATATTTTCTGCAATTAATTGAATTTTTGTAATTAGGAGTCCTTGATAAACTGCATCACTAGCAAAAATAGATACCGAAGGAATGCGTCCAGTAAGAATTTGGCGATCGCTGGCTTTAATCTCCACTTCTAATTCAGATATCTCGCTGACTTGGGCCCTCAACCACAGCTTTAATGCTGTTGTGATTACTTGCGTAATTATTCGGATTTTGTTTACATTTGTTGTTTGGGAATTTTGCTCTGACATCTAACCAATGGAGTTTATGAGTATTTGCTCAACAACTGACGAATTTAAACAAGCCTTAAATGTAACATTTATGCCTAATCACTACAAAATGCAAATATCATTTAATAGTTAACAGTAAATCAGTAATTTATACATGGAGGCACGGTTACAAAAAGTTCTTGCTCAATTGGGTATTGCCTCACGTCGTGAAGCTGAAGAAATGATTAAGCGATCGCGAGTGCGGATCAATGGGGTATTGGCACATTTGGGCCAAAAAGTCGATCCCGAAAAAGATGCGATCGCTATTGATGGCAAGCTGATATCTCCAAAGCAGCGCCCAGCTTTAATTTATCTGTTGCTGCACAAACCAGCTGGAGTAGTTTCAACTTGCTACGATCCTCACCAAAGACCAACAGTTTTGGATCTACTACCAAAGGAATTACGCGAGGGTTCAGGTATTCATCCAGTTGGGCGTTTAGATGTAGACTCCACAGGAGCATTAATCCTGACAAATGACGGAGACTTGACATTTGGACTAACCCATCCACGTCACAGCATTTCCAAGACTTATCGTGTTTTGGTAAAAGGACATCCTCCAGAAGCTGTATTACGGATATGGCGTCAGGGTGTGATGTTGGAGGGTAGAAAAACACGACCCGCTAAGGTACAGATCGTAGAACGTTGTGCTGAAGGAAGCCTTTTAGAAATTGTCTTACAGGAGGGAAGAAATCGCCAAATTCGCCGGATAGCCCAACAACTGGGATACCCAGTAATCCAACTGCATCGGAGTGCCATCGGCTCAATTCAATTACAAACACCAAAAGAACCATTTTTGTCAGAGGGTAAATATCGTTTCCTCAAAGAGCGGGAAATTCACTTTTTGCGAGAACAGATCGACCAGGAGTCAGAATTCAGAATTCAGAATCCAGAATTCAAGTAGGTGAGGCTTGAGACCGCCAGCTAATTGTGGATCGCCCTTGGGGTGATGTATTACCAAATGTAGGGTCTGATTTGCTAACGCTCTTAAATGCGCTAATCATCTACACAAGAAAATTTTCTTGCCGTACTGGCTCAGCAAATCGTAGATTTGTTTAGGGGTTTTAAACCCGTTTATTCATCACAAAAGGAGCTATAAATTCATCTTGAATTCTGGCTTCTGCATTGGTGAATTCTGAATTGTTTCCCAATCGGGTAACCTATTAAAGATTTAGTTGAGTTAAGGAGTGTCAGAAGCCATGAAATGGCCAAGAAAGAAAAATAATCAGCAGCCCCCACTTTCATTAGAGCAACAAAGATCTCAAAAGTTGGCACAAATTGGCGCTCAACTTTGGGCCTTACGTCAAGAACAGGGTCTATCTCTAGAACAAGTGGTTGTATTGACCATGATTCCGCGGCGGCTATTGCAGGCGATTGAAGAAGGTAATTTAAACGATCTCCCAGAACCAGTTTATATTCAGGGTTTGATCAGACAATTTGCCGACGCACTGGGCTTGAATGGAGCCGAATTAGCTGACACTTTTCCGATTAATTCTCCACAAGTGAACTTCCAACCTACGGCGAATAATTCACCCTTGAATCAACTACGTCCTGTTCATCTTTACTTTCTTTACATATTGCTAATTTTATGCTCTGTAAATGGCTTATCTCTTTTATTAAATAATGCCGTACTACAAGCCAGTAATACCCAAAGCGAGCCACAGCCAAAACAAAAGCCCATTGTTAAACCAGAAATAGTTAGACCAGAATTAGCCGAACCAAAACACCCGCTAGAAGTTCAACCTGTCAGCGATACCTCAAGCGGCGTCAAACAAAAAGAGGCTGTACAAATTGGCGTTACCTTGAAAGCGTCATCCTGGATTCGGGTAATAGCTGATGGCAAAACCGAGTTTGAGGGTACTTTACCAGAAGGTACTCACCGGGTTTGGAAAGCCCAAGAGCAACTAACAGTGAAAACTGATAATGCTGGTGGTGTCTTGATGAGTGTTAATCAGGAGAAAGCCAAAGAAATGGGAGAACTAGGGAAAGAAGAAGAAGTTATGATTGCGGCTGCTAAACCCAAGTTTTTGAGATGAGCGGGATGAGGGGCATTGGGAGTGTGGGAGAGGTGGGAGGTGTGGGAAGAAATCTTTCCCCCTTCTCTCCCCATACTTCCCCATCTCCTCAACTCCCCACACTCCCCACACTCCTCAGACCTCACTGTCCTTGCGGGGCACGTCCATTGAGTTTTGTGAGAACTTTCAATCTTGAGCTTAATTCCTCTGTTAAGGCTGCTGCTTGATAGCGCCATCCCCAGTTACCCTCAGCAACACTGGGAAAATTCATCCGCGCTTCGTTTCCTAATCCCAAAATATCTTGCAAAGGAATAATCGCTTGATTGGCTACGGAACTCAATGCTAGTCGAATTAAATCCCAGTGAATGCCTTCAGGACTAACACAACCTAAATAAAGCAATAGGTTTTGCTTTTCGTAGTCGTCAGCTGTGTTGAACCAGCCGACAGTTGTGTTATTGTCGTGAGTTCCGGTATAAACTACAGCATTTCGCGTGTAATTGAATGGTAAAAACGGATTAGCGGCATCGGAACCGAAGGCAAATTGCAAAACTTTCATTCCCGGAAATTCAAATTTGTCTCGCAGTGCTTCTACCTCTGGTGTAATTACTCCCAAATCTTCTGCCAATACGGGTAGCTTGCCCAACTTCTGCCTAATCACTTCAAAAAAAGCTTCACCGGGCGCTTCCACCCATTTGCCATTCATGGCTGTTTGTTCGCCTTGGGGTACAGACCAATAAGCCTCGAAGCCTCGGAAGTGGTCAATGCGAATTATATCTACATAATCCAGCATGGCCTCAAAGCGCTGTACCCACCACTTAAAGTCTTGTTTTTGCAATTTCTCCCAGTTATAAACTGGGTTGCCCCATAATTGACCGGTGGCACTAAAGTAATCTGGTGGAACTCCTGCCATTTGGGCCGCTTCTCCCGTCTCTTCATCTAAGGCAAAAATGTCAGGATGCGCCCAGACATCAGCACTATCGTGAGCTACGTAAATGGGGATATCGCCTATAATCTCTATACCACGCATGTTGGCGTAGCTTTTTAAGTCTGACCACTGGCGGAAAAATTCAAATTGGATGAACTTGTAATAAAAAATTTCTCCATTGAGGCGGCGCTGTGCTTGATCTAATGCTTCTGGTTCGCGCTTAACAAATTCCGGTTGCCATTTATGCCAACTTGCTCCTTCGTTAGCATCTTTCAATGCCATAAATAAGGCATAATTATCTAGCCAATAAGCTTTGCTGTCGCAAAAACCTGCAAACTCTCTCTGCTGGATAGGCGTAGCATTAACTTTAAAGTTTTCACAGGCTTTTTTGAGTAGTCCAATCTTAATTGGCACAACCCGATCGTAATCTAATTGTTCCGCCGGAAATCCTGGTAAATTGGCAAAGTCTTCTTCAACTAGCAAACCCTCGTCTAATAGTTTTTCTGGACTAATCAGTAGGGGATTTCCTGCCATTGCTGAGTAGCACATATACGGGGAATTTCCGTATGCTGTAGGGCCTAAAGGTAAAACTTGCCAATATTGTTGATAGCTTTCTTTGAGAAAATCAATGAAGCGATAGGCTTCTAAGCCTAAATCCCCAATGCCAAATCGACTGGGAAAAGAAGTAGGATGCAGCAGAATGCCACTAGATCTAGGAAAAGGCATATTTAACCTGAATTATAGGAGCAAGCGATCGCCACAACCAAGTGCTATGCGATCGCATCGAATTTATCACACATCAGTATTTACGGAGGAAATCAAGTAAACTCATTTTACTTATCGTTAGTCATTTGTCCTTTGTGAATAACCAATGACTAATGACCAATGACTAATGACTAATAACTATGACTTACCGAAATCCCGCACCGACAGTTGATATCATCATTGAACTAGTAGATCGACCTCATCGGCCAATAGTGTTAATTGAAAGACATAATTCACCCTTAGGTTGGGCTATTCCTGGTGGTTTTGTGGATTATGGAGAAGCAGTGGAAGTGGCGGCGCAGCGGGAAGCTGAGGAAGAAACGGGTTTGCAGGTGGAGTTAGTTGAACAATTACTGGTGTATTCTGACCCCAGTCGCGATCCGCGTCAGCATACCATTAGTATTGTGTTTTTGGCCACGGCGACGGGGGAACCTGTGGCTGGGGATGATGCTAGGAGTGTAGGAATTTTTGAGTCTTGGCGTGTGCCGAGTAATTTATGTTTTGACCACGATCGCATTTTGCAGGATTATTGGCGATATCGGCATTATGGGATACGTCCGAGGTTGGGGTAGGGAGTTAAGAGAGACGCCATGAATCGCGTCTGTACAAGAATTAGGAGTTAGGAGTTGTAAAAATGAGTAAAAAAGTAATTCGTACTGATAACGCACCCGCACCAGTTGGCCCTTATAATCAAGCGATCGCTGCTTCTGGTCAATTGTTATTTGTAGCTGGGCAAATTGCCATCGATCCCCGCCTTGGTGATGTCGTCTACACTGATGATGTCAAAAAGCAAACTGAGCAAGTAATAGCTAATCTGGAAGCCATCCTGACAGCAGGTGGGGCGACTTTTGAAGATGTGGTGAAAACTACTGTTTTTCTGGCTGATATGAATGATTTTGCGGCGGTGAATGCCGTTTATGCCAAATATTTTCCGGAAAATACAGCCCCAGCGCGGGCTTGTGTTGAGGTATCGCGGTTACCTAAGAATGTATTGGTAGAAATTGAATGTATTGCGGTGATTAGCGGTTAGGGCGAATAAAACATTCTCAGAGGATGTTTGTCAAGTCTAAAATGTCAAGTTACAGAATGAAAATTTATACCTTTTGCTTACTTTTAAAACATCCTTTGAGATTGTCAAATATTCTGATCTTATAGAGTAAAACTGTAAATTGATGATTAAAACGATAAATGATGAACATTGAACTCAAACCCGAACACGAGCAATTTATCCAAGCTCAAATTGCTAGTGGGAAATTTACAAATGCAGATGAAGTAATTGATGTAGCATTTCAATTGCTAGAAAAATTAAATTCCGAATATGTCCAATGGGTGGAAGAAACCCGACAAAAAGTTGATGTCGCAATTGCTGAGATTGAACGCGGTGAAGTTTTGGATGGCGAAACTGTAGTGACGCAGATACTAGAAAAGTTCCAAAAGGCGCGTGAGGCTTAATAATGAGCCGCTATGTCATTTCATTATCTGCAAGTCGTGACTTAAATGAAATTTCTGATTACTTTTTAATCCGAAACCTAGAAGCAGGAGAAAAACTATTTAGAGAGTTTAACAATAAATGCCAAAATTTAGCAATGTTTCCAAATATGGGACGCAGTTATGCTTATATTAAACCTTCGTTACGTGGCTTGCCGCTAGATGGATATATAATTCTGTACCAAGTAATTGATGATGGCGTTAAAATTTTGCGCGTTGTCAGCGGTCGTCAAGATTTAGAATCTTTATTTGCAGAGTCGGATGATGAGTAAAGCCTTGGATAACTTCACGCGACATCTGTGAGTTTGCTCTTTATATCTTGGTGTAAGTAGGTCGGTGTTGAAAATTGTCGTTATGACAAGGCAGGAGGCAGGAGGC
>NZ_CAWUDO010000143.1:0-15897 GCF_963920935.1 Nostoc sp. CCY 9925
TTTTTGCTTGGTTTTTGACTTAAATAGTGAGTTAACGCTCGAATGGTTGGATACCGAAACATTTCGACTATTGATACATCCTGGTCAAGGATTTCTCTCAATTGGCTGTGAACCTGAGCTATGAGTAATGAATGACCGCCTAGCTCAAAAAAATTGTCATTTATTCCTACCTTCTGTAGCCCTAATACCGCCTGCCAAATTTTAGCTATGGTTTGTTCTAGTTCCGTTTGAGGAGCAATATAAGTTGCTTCTAACTGCAAGTGAGAATCTGTTGGTGCTGGCAGCGCCTTCCGGTCTACTTTCTTATTAACAGTCAAAGGCAACGCATCCAGCATTACAAAGGCATTTGGCACCATATACTCAGGCAGTTTCTCTTTGAGGTACTGACGTAAGTCACTAGTTGTCAGCGTCCTCTCTTTATCTAGAACAATGTACGCTACTAAACGTTTATCGCCCTTGTTATCTTGTCGAGCTATGACTACAGTTTGCAGTACTCTTGGGTGTTGGCTCAATACGGCTTCGATTTCTGCTAGTTCAATCCGGAAGCCGCGTATCTTCACCAAGTCGTCGATGCGACCGAGAAACTCGATATTGCCATCAGGTAAGTATCGCGCTAAATCTCCTGTTTTGTATAGGCGTGCCCTTAATTCATTGCTAAAGGGGTTAGGAATGAACTTTTGAGTCGTCAAATCAGAACGATTTAAGTAGCCTCTAGCTAAAGTAGGGCCGCCAATATGTAATTCACCAGGCACACCGATGGGTGTAGGATTGCCAATTTTATCGAGAATATAAATTGTTCTGTTTCCTAGAGGACGACCAATAGGAATTTTGGCACTGTCTGGAAAAAATTTCGCAACTTCAAAAGCTGTTGCGGTTATTGTTGCTTCCGTTGGACCATAGGCATTTATGAGGCGTACTGAACTCATTGGTGTTTTCTGCCAAAGACGCAGATATTCGGGTAGCATCATCTCTCCGCCAATGGTAATCAGTTTTAGTTGATTGCTTGTCCATTTATCTGCCAGTTCGCTCCATTCTTTAGCTACTTGCTGCCAGTAGGCAGTTGGGAAATCAACTACAGTGATTTTCAGGTCGGAAATTTTTGCCAAAAGCTCTTGGGGACTCAATGCTTCCGGATCGCGCAAAACAACGCTTCCTCCTTTAATCAGTGGAGGAAAAATTTGCTCAAGGGAAGTATCAAAGTTGAGTGAAGCAAACTGTAATACTCGATCTTGTGAGTTGATTTGATAATATTCTTGTACGGCTAGGCAATGGCTGACGATCGCCTCGTGAGAAATTAGAACTCCCTTGGGTTTTCCCGTAGAACCAGAGGTATAAATTACATAAGCCAGATTGTTGGCTGTCACCTCACTTACTGGGTTTTGCTGGCTCTGCTGGGAAAATTGCCATTCTTCATCTAGGTAGACTAGCTTTGCCCCGTGTTCGGGTAAGCTTTCAACTAACCCACGCTGAGTTAACAGTACTGATACTTTCGCATCTTCTAGCATGAAAGCCAATCGCTCCCTTGGGTAAGCTGGGTCAAGCGGTACAAATGAGCCACCAGCTTTGAGAATAGCCAACACTCCCACTACCATATCTAAGGAATGTTCTATACAGATGCCGACTAGTACTTCTGCCCCTACACCCAATGCTTGTAGATGATGCGCTATTTTGTTCGCTCTTGTATTTAACTGGGAGTAAGTGAGTTGTTGGTTTTCAAATACCAATGCTATTGAATGCGGTGTCCTTTCTACCTGTGCTTCAAATAACTGATGGATACAGAGATTTGGTGGGTAATCTGGTTTAGTGTCGTTCCACTCCACTAACAACTGATGTCGCTCTGTTTCGGTCAGCAAGGGGAATTCCCCAAGGCGCTCCTCTTCATGGGCTACAATCCCCTCAAGCAAGGTTTGAAAATGCCCTGCCATGCGGGTAATTGTGGTTGCATCAAACAAATCTACATTGTAATTGAAAACACTTACAAGGGATTTGCTTGTTTCTACCAATTCTAATGTTAAATCTAACTCACCTTCTTGCTGTGCCATGTCAAAAGGCTCTAGAGTCAGACCTCCCCAATTTAATTGGGTTCCTGGTTCGCTTGATGTCAATAAATCTACGACTGCCTCAAATTGTTGTGGTTTTTGCAAGGAGAATGATACTTGGTAAATTGGCGAGCGGCTGAGATCGCGCTTCGGTTGCAATTTCTTCACTAGTAGCGCAAAGGGGTAATCTTGATGGGCGATCGCTTCCAAGACAGTCTTTTGCACTTGAGCGAGAAAAGCTTTGAAGGTTAAGTCACCAGAGATTTGCGATCGCAAGACAACTGGGTTAGAAAAGTAGCCGACAATTGCTGCAAATTCCGTCTGATTCCTACCAGCAGTTGGAGAACCGACTAAAATATCTTCCTGACCAGTATAGCGATAAAGCAGTATCTGAAAGGCTGCAAGGAGAATAGTATAAAGGGTTACTCCATTAGCCTGAGCCAATTCTTTTAGTTTAGAGGTCAATGCTTCAGGAAGCTGAAAATGATGAGATGCTCCTTGATAAGTTTGTACCAATGGTCGGGGTCGGTCAGATGATAAATTGAGAGACGGTAACTCACCTGCTAACTTTTGTTGCCAGTATTTCCAAAGACTTTTCCCTTCTGAACCAGCAAGTATTCTTGTCTGCCAGTCAACGTAATTTTTATATGATAAGTCCAGAGGTAAAAGAGGGGTGCTAAATCCCATACTTTCTCCCTTGTAAAGCGCCTGCAACTCATCAAGAAGTATCCAAAGAGACCATCCGTCGCAAACAATATGGTGAAGGCTTATTAGTAGGATATGCTCCTGTTCTGAGATATGAAATAAGTTAACCCGCAGTAGTGGCCCATTTTCTAAATCAAAAGGATACTTGGATCTTTCAACGACTCTCTTTTTCAATTCATCCTCATTCCAGGTAGAAGCATCCGTCTCTTCAAAGCAGAGTTCCCCATCAGCATGAACTTTTTGAATTGGTTCGCCATTTTGCTCGTCAAAGGTTGTGCGAAGCACGGGATGGCGATTTATCAATGCTTGAAATGCCTTTCGCAGAGCCAAAACATCTATATGAGAACAGACGCGAGCTGAAAAAGCAACGTTGTAAGCAGAACTTTGTGGTGCAAGTTTGAACAAAAACCAAAGGGCTTGCTGACCATAGGTAAGAGGAAAGGTATTATTAGTGACAACTTCCTCCCGCAGTAAATATATAATTTCTTGCTTGTGCTGCTTAATCTCGGTCAATAATTCCGGAGTCAATACATCTTGGGATGCTTCGTAGTAAAGTTTTTCACCATCAGTCCACAGTTTGACATCTTTTGCTGAAAGATTTTGGAGAAACTCAACTAAATTCATAATTCACCTTGAATCCGATTGTTCTGGCTTGATTCGGCTATTTGTGCAACAGACTTTGTTGAGATGGAGTTAACAAAGAAAAGTTGCTCGTCTAAATACGTTGCTAATTCGCTGATATTTAGACCTTCAAGAAACTTCACCACAGGTATGTCTACTCCTAACAAGGTCATGACCCGGTTTCTCAGTTCAATAGCCATTAGTGAGTCAAATCCCATATTGCTCAAAGGCTTATACAAATCTAAGTTTTCTGCTGAACTCATACCTAGAACTTCAGCAACCTGGGAACGAAGATAAGCTCTCAATAGCACGGAGCGATCGGTAATGGGAGCATCCTTTAATTGTTGCAAAAACTCTTGTTGGACAAAACTTGAATGCTTTTTCTCTGGCTTGCTGGATGCTTGGAAAAATTCAGCAAAGAAAGACCAACGTGCAGATTGTTCGTTAAACTGCGACCAGTTTACAGGCATTGCTCCCACCTGGACGCAGGATTGGGAGAACAATTGTTCCTCTAGTATTTCTAATACTTGTTGGGGGGTTATGGTTCCTATTCCTTTCGTCTCGATCCATTTACCTGCTTGGCGTTTAGCTCCTGCTCCAATCTCAGTCACAACTCCCCAGTTAATGCTTAATCCTGGTAATCCAAAAGACTGACGATAATATGCTAGAGCATCCAGAAAAGCATTTGCCGCTGCATGGTTCCCTTGACCCGGAGAGCCTAGTAAAGAAGCTGCCGAAGAAAACAGCACAAAGAAGTCTAAAGGCTGATTTTGGGTTAATGTATGGAGATTCCAAGCTCCTTCTACTTTGGGAGCCATGACATCAGCAAAGCGCGGCCAAGTTTGTTGTTGTAAAATTCCATCATGCAAAACTCCAGCTCCATGAATCACCCCCCGCAAAGGTGGTAGAGATTCTTGAATTTGTGACAACACTCGGCTGATTTGTTCGACATCAGACACATCTGCATTAGCCACAACTACATTAGCACCAGCTTGTTCTAGCTCTTGCAACTGGTTATTTCCAGACGAACTAGCACCACTGCGCCCTACTAGTACTAAATGTCGCGCTCCGTTGTTGACCATCCAGCGAGCAACTAATAAACCCAGACCTCCCATACCACCTGTGATTAGGTAAGTACCATCTTCACGAAAGACTGACGGCTTGTAGCTAGTTTTTTCAACAATTTGTAAGTCATGGGCGATCAGAATTTTACCGATATGTTTGCTTTGCTGCATATAGCGGAAAGCGTTGACCGCGTTCTGGATGGGGAAAGTTTTTCGTGGTAGAGGTTTGAGCTTCCTTTGTGCAAACTGTTGCATGAGGTGGCACAGCATAGACTGTATTAAAGTGGGCTGCTGTTGACACACTTGTACTAAATCAATGAGAAAGTAAGATACGTCAGACCGTGCCTGGATAATATCATCAGTTTCCCAAACACCCCTTTTGGCAATTTCTAAAAAGCGACCTTGATTTCCTAAAACTGATAAACTTTTAGCAATGAATTCTCCTGAAGTCAGACAGTTGAGTACGATGTCTACTCCTTCACCAGAAGTCGTTGTTATTAGCTGATCAGCAAAATCTAGAGTCCGGGAGTTCATGATGTGTTTTACTCCCATTGATTTGAGAAATTCCCACTTGCTGGGGCTAGCTGTAGCAAAAACCTCTGCTCCAGCTTGTTGAGCCAATTGGACTGCCGCCTGACCCACACCGCCAGCAGCGGCATGAATTAATACTCGGTCTTTTGCAGATATCTTGGCTAGATGGTGTAGACTATAGTAAGCAGTTAAAAATGTAATTGGGATTGTAGCTGCTTCTTCAAGGCTCAGGTTTTCTGGCTTGTGTGCCACCATAGCAGCATTAACCGTGACATATTGGCTAAAACTGCTAGGAGCTATAGCTACAACTGTATCTCCGATACTAAAGCCTTCTACTCCTTCCCCGATCGCTACTATCAAACCCGCACACTCACCTCCAAGTGGTCGGGGATCTATAAGACCTAATGCATTGAAAATGTCTAAGAAATTCAGCCCCGTCACCTGCACTTGGATCTCTACCTCGCCAAGGCCGGGTTTACAACGTGTTGTCGGCTGTAGCGTCAAATTTTCTAAGGTTCCTCGAGTAGATATTTCTAGTCGGTAAGGTTGGTTTTGCGGAACCTCAAGCCCGTTTTTCACAACAGATTCTTCGATTTTTGGGCGACGAACTAACCTTGCCACATAACGATTTTGGTTGCGGAAAGCAACTTGGTCTTCAGTATCCTCTGACCAGATTTCTGCAAACAACTCTTGTACCCGATCTCCCAGGTTGTGGGGATCTAAATCCACCCGTACACAATTCAATTCTGGATGTTCCAGAGCAATTACTTTTCCCATACCCCATAAGGGAGATTGAGCCACTCCTGGAACCTGAGAATTTTCGCTGGCGACAGACTGCGCTCCTTGGGTTACTAACCATAGGCGCGGAGGCTGAGAGAACCCTGCCTGTATTATTCCTTGAACTAGGTGCAAGGTACCACCGCATACTTCCTGTGAAGCTACTCTTAAATTATCAGTTGTTAAGGCTTCTGCTGTGACTGCATCTAAACTCCAGCAATTGACTACTCCGTGCAGAGATTGGTTTGCTCCTACTGTTGCTAGTAGCTTTTTGAAGTCTTCTGGTTTAGTAGGGTCTATCTTAAATTCTTCTGGACTTAGTTGTTGGTAATCGTTTCCTTTATAAACTAGAGTACATAGCTGTGCTTGCGATCGCAATTGTTTGGCTAAACCCTGACCAACTCCGTATTTATCTGCCATAATCAGCCAATTCTGGGGCTGGGAAATCTGAGGCTCGGATGAAGTTTGCGCCACAATTACAGCTTGTTGGCTCTGTTGTGTAGACGGGATGGTGACAACTTGTTGAAATCCCATTTGCTGTAACACTTCCTGCCATTGGGAAGTAGCCAGCAACGGGTAGTCGGGTCGCAAATCTAAATCAGTAAAATTCCACCAACCTTCTGTTAAGCCAAAAATCAAATCTAACCAAAGTTGGCGAGTGGTTCCTTCCAACAGCACGAGCATACCATTTGGTGCTAACAACTGCTGTATATGCTCCAAAGTAGTACGCAAATCTTTAGTTGCATGTAGCACATTCGCAGCCACGACTATATCGTACTGATGGAACTCAAACCCTTGAGGCTCGATGTCTTGTTCGATATCTAAAACTTCATAGCGCACAAAAGGATAATCTTGGAATTTCTGTTGTGCAACTATGTTAAATCTGGGAGATAGGTCGGTAAAAACGTATTCTGTGAGATCGGGAGGAAGTACAGGCAGAATATAAGAAGTCGTTCCCCCTGTTCCGGCTCCAATCTCTAGCACTCGTAGCCTACGAGAAGCAGGCAAACGCTCTAAAGCTTGTTTGACCGTCTGATGTACTAGAGTGTTCATCACCTTTGCCCCTGGAGAATCCTGATACAATTGGGTGGCTGTAGTTAAATCTCCTTGAGGGAATAGCAATTCTAGCGGATTACACTCTCCTCGTAGGACTTGTGCCAAATTAGCAGCGCAACGTTGCAGTAGAGTTAATTCTGCGATCGCATCTGGATACTCAACTGCAAGTTTATGCAATTGCTCCTGTAGATCAGATCCATTAGGTATATGTGGTAGCCGAATCACTTCCCACTGAGAATCGATATACTCTAACACACCCACTTCAACTAGCATCATTAGCAGACGCTCCACTAGCCGCCAATGTTGGCTGACTACACCCAACTGCTGTACCATGAATGCTGTAGAAAAGCGCTGCCCAAGTTGAAATTCCCACTGCATTGTACTCAAGGCACTTAGTACATAGTCAATACTTAATGCTTCTAACTGAACCAGTAATTCCCCATAAGTTAGCAAATCTTTTTGAGCAAGCAATTCAGTTACTTGGGAGCGGAGATTAGTATCAATCTCTACAGGTTTTAATAAATAATCAGCAGGTAATTGCTTAGTTAAGGCACGCACGCGAGGACGCCACTCCACTTGATAAAGCCAATTTTGCCAAGATTCCTGTGTGATTCCCCGCAAGGCTTTATCGCTTGTTCGTATCAGTTGCAAACCCTTCAGTTCTGCTATTTTCTGCCCATTTAAAGTATACATAAATACATCTGCTCTGAGAATCCGTGGATTCGAGTTTTTCACAGGATGCATCTGGGCTTGGCTCCACACATGGATACCAGAAGGACGATAGACTTCCAGGCGTTCTATCTTTACGGGTAAATAAGTAGTTTTGTTTTCATGATTGGGAAAAATAGCACCTAACACTTGGAAGCTAGCATCTAGTAAAACTGGGTGTAGTTTGTATTCTTGTGCTTCTGCAATTAACGTTTCTGGTAATCGAATTTGACTTAGAGCTGATTCTTGCTTTTGCCAAAGTTGTTTAATTGGTTGAAACAAAGAACCATAATCAATTCCTCGATCGCTAAACTGTTGGTAAAAATCAGTCAGGGATATCTCTTGGGTGTATTGTGTTCTTAAAGTCTCCCAATTTTCCTCAAGAGATTCGGATTTGTCTCCTGCTAAGACTTTTCCGGAAGCATGTAGCGTCCAAATAGGTTGGTCTTTTTCCTCCGTTGTCAGGCTAAAAATCTCAAAGGTGTAGGCTGAAGAAGTTTCAGGCGTCAAAATTAACTGGAGTGTTTTATCTTTATTGTCTGGCAGAATTAACGCCTGTTGGATAACAACATCTGCCAAAACTAGATTGTCAGATTTGAAAATATTCGCCCCAGCAGCTAAAACCATTTCTATATAAGCTGTAGCTGGTAAAACAACATTTTCAAAAACCCGATGATGCTGCAAATACGCGGGTGAATCCTGGCTGATTTGGGATTCAAACTGAATTTCTTTTAATGCAGAATGCAGCTGTTGACCGAGGAGTGGGTGTGTTTGTTGATTTTGCAGCTTATTAGCAGGTGCTTTTTGGCAATTTTTAACTCCAAGACCTTCTAACCAATAACGTTGACGTTGGAAGGGATAAGTAGGTAACGCCACCCGCCTCAGATTATAGTCCTGCTTAAAGCCAGACCAATCTACCGATATCCCATGTACATACAGTCGAGCCAGACTCTGAAACATTTGTTGCCAATCATCTACCCCTGGGGACAAACTGGGAAGCCAAACTCCTACTCCTTCTGAAAGACATTTGCGTCCCATTGCCGACAAAGTGGGTTTTGGGCCAATTTCCACAAATACCTCACAACCAGAGGTAGAAAGTGTTTGCAAACTAGTTGCAAATTGCACGGGCGATCGCAAATGCTCGCACCAGTAATCTGGAGTGATGTCTTCTTGAGCTTGTTCTCCCGTCAAATTGGAAATCAATTTAATTTGCCCCGGAGTATAGTTAATGCTGGCTGCAAAATCGCGGAAATCTCCCAGTATTGGCTCCATTAGAGGAGAATGGAAGGCGTGGGAAACATATAGTTTTTTCGTGACAATTTTTGCGGCATTCAAAGCTGTGCAGATTTCCTGAACGGCTTGTTGTTCCCCAGAGATGACGGTGTTTTGTGGCCCGTTAAACGCCGCAAATGCTACTCTTTTATCGTCTATTTGAGTAATTTTCCGAATGGTTGCTTCGTCAGAAAATACTGCAACCATCTCACCGCCACTCGGTAAGCTATGCATTAAGCGCGATCGCTCGGCAATTAGCTTTAGCCCATCTTCCAGACTCAAGATGCCTGCTACAGTTGCAGCAACGTATTCGCCAACACTATGCCCCATAACGACTGTTGGCTCAACACCCCAAGATTTCCAAAGCTGTACCAGAGCATATTCGATTGCAAATATGGCTGGTTGAGTATATTTGGTTTGTTCTAGATCTGAGGTTTCTCCCGGTTCAGGGTAGATGATTTTCAGCAGTGACTCGTCAAGGTAGGGACGTAAAATTTCATCGCAATCATTGAGGGCTTCCCTAAAGATTGGTGCTTGTTCGTATAACTGGCGTCCCATATTGATATATTGAGAGCCTTGACCAGTGAATAAAAATGCAACTTGAGGGCGCTTGTTGCTCTGTACTTGACCATTTACAACTCCAGCAGTTTCCTCAAGAGCAGTAAAAGCACTCAGTTGTTGGTGCAACTGCACATTAGATTCAGAAACAACAGCTAAACGGTGGTTAAAATGCGATCGCCCAGTATTAGCTGTGAAGCAAACATCTGCAAGGTTTACGTCAGGATGCTGCGTCAAATACTCCTGGTAACTTTGTGCTAGTTCTTGAAGGGCCTTCTGACTCTTAGCTGACAAAGTGAGAAGATGCAGAGGGGGATGGGATTTTGCAGGTAATTCATCTTCATTGGTTGGTACTGCTTGCAAAATTACGTGAGCATTAGTCCCACCAAAGCCGAAGGAACTGATTCCAGCAAGTGCAGCACTAGTTCCGTTTGGCCAAGGGCCGAGAGTCTCCTGAACTCGCAAAGGAAGTTTATGAAAAGGAATATAAGGATTTGGTTCTTGAAAATGCAGACTTGGCGGAATCAGCTGATGTTTAAGTGACAGTGCTACTTTAATCAACCCAGCAATTCCGGCTGCTGTTTCTAGATGTCCAATATTCGTCTTGACCGAACCCACAGCGCAGTAGTTTTCTTTGTCGCGCCCCTTTGCAAGCACCGCTCCTAAAGCTTTCATCTCCATAGGATCGCCAAGTTTTGTGCCCGTACCGTGAGCTTCAACATACTGCACTTCGCTAGGTGAGACACCCGCAACTCGATAAGCTTTTCGTAAAAGAGCTTCCTGTGCCTGTGGATTAGGTGCAGTTAGTCCATTACTGCGCCCGTCTTGATTGACCGCGCTACCTCGGATAACAGCATAAATGCGATCGCCATCAGCTAGAGCTTGTGATAATGGCTTCAAAACAACCAAACCAGCCCCTTCACCACGAACATAGCCATTCGCTCCACTATCAAAGGCTTTGCAACGACCATCAGGAGATAAAAACCCGGCTTTTGCAAAACCAGCCATAGCTGTAGGCAATAACAGTATATTTACACCTCCAGCTAAAGCTAGTTGAGATTCGTGGTTCCATAAACTTTGACAAGCAAGATGAACTGCAACTAGAGAAGAAGAACAAGCTGTATCAATAGACACGCTTGGGCCGTGTAAGTTAAACAGATAGGAGATGCGATTTGCCGCGATACAATTACCAGTGCCTGTAGTTGCATAAGGCTCGTTAACCGATTGACTCCATGTCAGCACCGAGTAGTCGTGAGTGCCAATGCCAACAAACACACCTGTTTGCGAACCAGACAAAGACTCTGGTACAATTCCCGCATCTTCTAGCGCTTCCCAAGTCACCTCTAACAAAAACCTTTGTTGAGGATCGATGCTCAAAGCTTCTCGTGGAGCAATACCGAAGAACTCTGGATCGAACCGATCCACCTTGTCCACAAAGCCTCCCCAATGGGTACTCGTTTCCTCAGCATCAAAGAAGGATTCTACATCCCATCGGTCTTTCGGTATCTCAGAAATTGCATCCACACCGTCACACAACAGTTGCCAGAATGCTTGTGGATTTTTGGCACCAGGAAAACGGCATCCTATCCCAATAATTGCGATCGGTTCTCTATTCATAACGCTAATGGCTTGCTTGAATTTTGTTGAAGAAGAATTCAGGAGTCAGAACAAGAAAGTGGGGGATTCAGATACTCAATATGTAAAAGTTACAGGGAGAGCCTTCAAACCTCGTAAAACAATGTTATTTCTCCACTCCAACTTATCTGTACTAAGCTGTAAGCCAGGAAGTCGTTGAATCAGTGTATTGATAGCTACTTGACCTTGAAGGCGTGCCAAAGCACCACCCAGGCAATAGTGGATACCAGAGCCAAAAGGTATGCTGTTATGCTTGCGAGTAAGTTGAATGCTGTCAGGGTCAATAAATTCGGCAGGATCTCGATTCGCAGCTCCCAAACTCAAATGAACTCTGTCTCCTGCTTTAATCGTCTTTCCACCGATTTCCACATCTTCAGTTGCGATTCGGGCAATCAACTGCACCGGACTATCATAGCGTAGCAGTTCTTCAATTGCGCTAGGAATGATTGTTGGCTCGTGTTTTAGCTTTTGCAATTGGTCAGGGTGACGTAATAACGCAAGCATACTGTTGCCTATAAAATTCTCTGTAGTTTCTTGACCAACGCTGAACAACATCGCGCAAAAACCCATTAGCTCTTCTTCGTTGAGCTTGTCACCTTGATTTTTTGCTGCAATGAGATGACTGAGTAAGTCTTGTTTTGGACTCTTTTCTCGTTCTTTAATCAGCGTACTGAGAAATTCTTTAAACTCTAGAGCCACCTGATTTAAGTGCTTATAAACTTCTAACGATAATGGTTGGTCAAATACACGAAATAAGTCGTGTGCCCACTGTATCAACTTATTGCGCTCTTCAATTGGCATACCCAGCATCATCGCAGTCACAGTTGCAGGTAATGGGCAAGCCAAGCTATGAATAATGTCCATTACTCCGTCTTCTTGAACCGAATCGATTAACTCATCCACAATTTTCTGAATTTGGGGACGCATATCTTCTACCACTCCAGGAGAAAAGGCTTTACCAACTATCCCTCGTAACCTAGTGTGGTCGGGCGGATTGAGAAAGAATAACCAACTGCTAATCGTTTGTCTGAGTCCTTCAAATTCCCCATGCTGTTTGAGATAAAAGCTTTTTTGTTTGAGACGCTCTGGTAGGTCATCGATGCAAAAACGCAAGTCGTTTAAGACTGCTTTGACATATTCATAACGTGTCACTAACCATTCATCACCGGTGAAATTGTTAATTCGATGTATGGGAGATTCTGAACGGAAGCGATGGTAGATTGGATAAGGGTTAGCACGAAACTCTGGGTCGAAAGGATTAAATTTAAGTGGTTTTGCTGCTTCTGGTTTTTTAATCTCAATAGAATTAATAGCCTGTTGGTTGGTAGTGGTAATTGGTTTCATTTCATGCACCTCTTTAAACACTAATTGCAGAATACTTACTTAAGGACTGGCATTCTACCGCTAAATGTTCAGCTAACGCCTGGATATTAGGGTACTCCCAGAATAGAGTTGGTTCTAGTTCGTAACCCAACCATTGTCCTAAGTCACCCGTCATAGTAATCGCCACTGAAGAATCAAGACCGCAAGTAGCAAAAGGCTCTTTGATGTCTATCTCATTTGACGGTACTTTTAGGTACAAGGCTAGATGAGTAACCAGCCAGTTTTCGATTGTTTCTGGGGTAAAAACATAACTTTGCAAGGTTTTTTCTAGAGATTTATCGAACCCTTCTGATGATTTTTGATGTCCCGAATTTTGTATCTGGTTAAAAAGAATTTCTATTTCTGTTTGTATTTCCAGTAATTCAGTATTTGGGTCAGTAGTCCAACTTCCTACAACATTCAAACTTTCCGAAAGAAAACCATTTCGACAAGCATGACGCTGAATTTTTCCACTAGAAGTTTTTGGGATACTGTTTGTTGTCAGCAATTCGATCGCATAAACTTGTAGTTCATGCTCAAAAGAAACTGCTTGACGAATGGCCTTAACCACTTCATCCACATCCAAACGGCGCAAGTAACTCCGCTCCACTTCTTGAACAACTACCAACCGTTCTTGTTCATTAATTTCTACCGAAAATGCAGCTCCAGAAAAAGGTCGCAATGCGGGATGGCTTTGTTGTACAGTCAACTCAATATCATGTGGATAATGATTGCGACCTCGAATGATAATCAAATCTTTTAGTCGTCCTGTAATAAATAACTCACCATCTGCAAGGAAACCCAAATCTCCGGTGCGTACAAAAGGAACATCATCGGTACTCTTGAGGCAGGCATTAAAAGTTTGTTCTGTTGCAAGAGAGTGCTTCCAATACCCACTAGCAACACTTGTACCTGCAACCCAAATTTCTCCTACTTTATTGGACGGACACTCAAGTAAAGTTTCTGGATTGACAATAACTACTTTCTGATCGAGCCAAGTTTTTCCACAACCCACAAGGGTACGGCTTTTCTGATTTTCGCTCTCAGCTACTACCTGATTTTGTTCTAACTCTGCTGCGTTAACTGTTTGCAAAACTGGTAACTTTTCTTTTGAACCTCCACAAACTAGTAAAGTTGTTTCTGCCATACCGTAGCAGGGGTAGAATGCTTTCTTCTGGAAACCACAAGATGCAAACTTTGTTGCAAACCTTTCAAGGGTTTGGGCACGTATGGGTTCTGCTCCGTTAAAAGCCAATTCCCAACTGCTCAAATCCAAATTTGCTAGCTCAGAGGGATTTATTTTATCCACACATAGGTCATAGGCAAAATTAGGCCCGCCACTAGTAGTTGCTCTATAGCGAGAAATTGCGCGAAGCCAGCGTAAAGGTTTTTGGAGAAAAGCAAAGGGTGACATAAGTGTGACAGGAAAAGCACCGTAGAGGGGTTGCAGCACTCCACCAATCAACCCCATATCATGGTATGGTGGCAACCAGATCAAACCTTGACTATCAAGGGAATGTCCAAAAGCTTGATAAATTTGAGCCAAATTATGTAGCAAGTTGGCGTGAGTAATCATCACTCCTTTCGGTGTTCCGGTTGAACCAGAAGTGTATTGTAGAAATGCTAATGTATCGTCCTTGATTTCTATAGGCTGCCAATCCTGTCGAATGTGAGGAGTCAGATTTTCGGTAGCAATGTAAGACACAGTTGCTAACTCTGGTTCTTGTTTGAAGCTGCTTTCAATATCGGTAAGAACAGATGTTGTTGTCAGTGCAAAAGCTGCTTGGGCGTCTTTAACGATGGCTTGTAATCTTGTCATACGCTGATTGCGTCGCGGTGGATACACGGGAACAGCAATGACTCCTGCATATAAACACCCGAAAAAAGCAGCAATGAATTCTAGTCCAGGTGGATAAAGCAGAAGTGCCCTCTCTCCAGCGTTTTGTTTACTCTTCAGTGCTATAGCAATGTCTCGTGCTTTTTGGTCTAATTCTTGATAAGTAATGCTGACTTCTTCTGTTTCTCCATCCACCAAAAAAGTATAAGCGGTTTGATTAGGCTGATGGATGGCTCTGTAATGTAACAGGTCAACTAAAGTTGTAAAGTTAGTATGCATAAGATTACTCTCGATTCATGCTAAATAGACTAAAGTTTCAATCTTGGTTGAGCAAAGCTCCATTAACTTGTTGGGTAAAAATTGACAACAATTTTTACCGAACGAAATATGTCTTTTTCAAAAATCAAATAGGAGTCATACATCCCAGACTCGTTGTTCGGTGGAAACGAGTTTTTGCCTGTTTCAATGTTTTTCTTTGCCTAGCGACACTTCACATCTGCATTAAAAGCTCTAACGCTAGCCTAATGTTGGGTATTAAACATATCAAAATTGTCAATTGGGAATTTTGAATAGACCTAGCTTGAAAATAGGGACTGGAGACTGGGAAAGAGATATTTTCATTGCTTTGTTGTGGACTTTGTTCATGGAGTCTCTTGCATAAATATTTTTTATCTCATGCACGAGGCAAGAGAGGCGCTCCAGAAGAGAATGCAAAAAAGGATTTTTGCAAAAAGTCTAATCTAGTAAGCTGAAACTAAATCGGTAAAAATTGGAAGTTGATGCATAGAATTGTGATTTACTCACTTTCCTATAAAAAACCATAAAAACTATAATTTTAACAATTACTTTTTATGGCTTTTTAGAGAAAATTGAATATTGTAACTATTTCAACTCCAAATCAAACAAGGAACTATCTGGCATTTCTATTACTGTTCAGAAAAACATGAATTATTTGCTGGTTATTATTCACCTTTCGATAATTTTCAGATTAACTTTGGATTAGCTCAGTTAATCTTTGTTTTTAAAGTAACACATGAAATTTCTCATGTAAAACTGTTCGAGATCGATTGTTGTCTTAGTTGTAGCCGTCGTTAATTCTTTAGCAGACATGATTTTTTCTTCAAAATCGTTTGTACATAATTGTCGGAGCCAGACATCTAACCGCTAGTTATGACTTGAAGGCTTTGTAAAAAATAGAGTATAGTTTGCACTTAGTACAAATATCCTCTCCTCTGATTTTTAATTGGTAGCAGTGAGATGAGTTTATTCACTACTGTGGAAAATCAGAGGTTTTTACCTGAACCTTCCATTTATGCGTTCATGCGTTCTCGGAGTTTTGCACGACCAGTAGGGGTTAATTGACGTTGTTGTAATTCTCTGAATAACGGCTCATCAGGATGATATAGAAACACTGCGTCCAGTTTTGGAATCGGAGTCCTATATAACCTAATATATGGAGTTAGCTTAAAGCTGTCATCAATTCTGAGTCCATATTTTTAGTGATAAAAAGATCGCTCATCAGCGATCTAAAGTACTAAGATTCAACTGTACTTAAGTTCAGATTCTATTCCAACTTAAGTTGGAATAATGAGAGTGAAGAACGCAGCCATGCTGAGGGCAGAAGGTTTGCTCTTGCAGTGTCAGTAGACCGAAAAGTTTTTTATAACCCTTACCGGATCCAGGGCGAACGCATCTAAATGTAGTACATATATACTTAAAGAAGCTTAATCGC
>NZ_CAWUDO010000144.1:0-15834 GCF_963920935.1 Nostoc sp. CCY 9925
GGATAGGCTTTCTTATTATCTTCTAAATTCGCGATCGCTTGTTGCAATGTCCAACCGGGTTCAAAGCCGACTCGTACTCCATCCCAGATTAATTCGTAGCCGACTTTTTGACCGTTGAATAAACCTTCAACTTTCTTGTTGGGATAGGCTTTCTTATTATCTTCTAAATTCGCGATCGCTTGTTGCAATGTCCAACTCGGTTCAAAGCCAACTTGCACTCCATCCCAGAACAGTTGGTATTGACCTAAAGCATTGGGATTTTGGACTGGTTGAGAAGCAGTGTTGCCTGACTTAGAATTGGGTAAATTGATACCAAAATTTTTACCCTTGCAACTTCCAAATCCACATACTTCTGCTCTACCTTCAAATCTTAGGGGACTTCCTTTAACACAACCTTTAACTTGAGCGTGAGACCCGGCAACATCAATAGTACCAAAAGTTGCACAACCACCATCACGACCAATATATTGTTTCTGACTGGTGAGTGGCCCAAACTTAGCATAAAAGTCGTAACCAGCACTTTTTTCTTCAATACATACACCTATACCTTCAATATCTAAGCAACTAACCTTATCTTGTGCCATTGCAGGTTGAGCAAAATTCAATGAAAATACTGGCACACTGAAACTGATGAACGTTGCAATAAAACCTAATGATTTGCGGGACATAATTTTCTCTTTACGAGTAGATTTGTGAGACAAAAAAGCAGACTTAGAATTGTAATTAGTAGTCATGGTTTACGTTCTTTTTTTGAGTAGTTAACGGTAGAATTGTTCATAAGTTGACTTGCCGTTTAGCTAGGCAAAATTAGCAGAGTAAATCTTTCATCCTGCTGATGATTTACTACCACTGCACAAATCTGCATTGGGTAGAAATAATAACTACCTAGCTTCAACTTCTGTGAAGAGTATTTAAAGTAGTTTCAATTACGGCAACCTCCAGTTTGTTGGTTGGCGTTCTTTACTTCACCCTCCACAGAGTTACACGTTTGAGTTTTGAGGTTTATGCACTCAAATTAGAACGAAGTGAAAAAATTTTTTTGGGCATTGAGAATGTTGACTGTTGAGTGAGGAGTAAAGACGCGATTAACCCTTGTCTATACAAGAGTTAGGAGTTATTTTTCTCCTGCCTTCCTAGCCCCCTAATCCCCTTGTACTCTGTAAATAGAATGGAATTTCGTAGCAAATTATGGAGATGAGTTGATTGCATATTCGCGAAGATGACCTAACAGGTAACAAGATCGCTGAACTTCTCAGGGAACATCTCGAAAATATGAACGAGATTACACCGCCTGAGAGTGTTCATGCTCTTGATTTAGAGGCATTGCGATCGCCCGATATTAGTTTCTTTTCGGCTTGGGAGGGCGATGAATTAGGAACTTCCAAATAAAAAAATATTCAACTACTTCTTGTGGGGTAGGCGTCTCGCCATACGTGTCAACTTAAGCTCAAACGCGCAATTTTGCCTCGTTTTAGATCCCCCAACCCCCTTAAAAAGGGGGCACAAGATTCTAGTTCCCCCCTTTTTAAGGGGGGTTAGGGGGGATCAAACATCTAGGTGGTAGCTCGAGAAATTTTGAAATGCTTATCAGACTTGGCTTCTACAGACTTTTTTCTCTGCATTGTGTCAAAGATGGAGTGATAACGAACTGCAAAGCACGCTAAGGACACAAAGGAAGAAAAGAAAGAAATGATAGAAGTTAATCAGAGCAAGGGTTTTACGTTAAGTTGACACGTATGGCAAGATGCCCACTCCACAAGATTGGATAATTTATTTCCTGGAAATCCCTTACTTGGATGTGGGGCACTCAAAGAACTAGATTCAAGAAGTGGTGAAGTCAAATCAATGCATACTGCCAAGCCTCACCGCTGTAGGGGTGTCGCCTCCAAGATTCTTGAACACATTATCAAAGAAGCCCAACGGCGTGCTTACGATTGCCTAAATTTGGAAACAGGGGCTTTTCCTGAGTTCGCCCCAGCAGAAGCCTTGTACACACGCTATGGGTTTGAGTACCGAGGCCCCTTCAGTGAATACATTGATCACCCAAATAGTGTATTTATGACGAAAAAGCTCGCTTGATTTGCTGATGTAAAAACCAGCCCTTCACCGCTGTGAAGGGCTAGTAGTTGATATCATGAACTTATCAGACTAATCTCTAAAGAATTTTAAACAAACGTGAATTCGACGGTTTATATAGTCTCCGTCAACTAGCCCAAGAAAAAGACTTCTTCCTCGTTTTACTACGTAAAAGTGTCCCTCTCCTAATCGGAGAGGGACAGAGTTGAAAATTAGTTTAAGGCAGGAAGAGATTCGTGTAATTTACATTAAATAAGTTGCATATCTGTACTAATTGCAAAACCAGCAGGTTTATTCTCAATGGTGGCGAATTGAGTCCCTCCAAATAACAAAGCACCAGTAGTATCGTTGTAGCTGAAATTGCTGAAGTTAGTGATACCACCGAAACCAGTTTTAGAAATCTGAATTTTGTCACCTTCAACCCTATTGAAGTCTTTGATGATGTCCAAGCCTTCTAGCTTCGAGTTAAACACAAATTTATCTGCGCCAATACCACCAGTGAGGACATCATTGCCAGCACCGCCGTTGAGGACATCATTGCCAGCACCGCCGTTGAGGACATCATTACCAGCAGCGCCGACGAGGTTATCATAGCCAGTTCCACCAGTTAGGCTATCGGCCCCGTCACCACCGAACATGAAAGTCCAGTAGTTCGATGCTACTAGCACATCATTGCCTGCACCACCCGTGAGTACTGCAAAATTTCCGCCTTGTGCAGTAATGAATTCTACGCCAGTGAGGATGTCGATACCTTCGTTACCGTTGGTAGTGACATTATCAATAACCTGTAAATCGCCATTGTTCAAGAAAGAGATTGTATAGTCTGTATAATTTCCTTCATAGTTAACGGTATCATAGCCGCTACCGCCGTTGAGGATATCATTGCCAATACCCCCTTTGAGGGTATCATTGCCAGCATCGCCATTGAGTGTATCATTGCCAGCACCGCCTCTGAGGGCATCATTACCAGCACCACCACGCAGGATATCTGCATATTGTGTGCCTGTGATATCAAATTTTTCAATACCTGTGTGACTGAGTAGTGCATTATTATTCAGGCGGCTGAAGATGCCATTTTCTCTAACGTCTACACCAGCACCATTATTCAAATCAGTGTAGTCGGCTATTAGCATATCAGCGCCAGTACCACCATCTACAGAACCATCTGAATCAATAAAAGTATCATCACCAGCCTCACCATAAAGATAATCATAGCCAGTACGACCTTCAATTTGATCGTTACCAGCACCACCAAACAGGCTATCGCTGTCAGTACCACCACGCAGAACATCTGTGTATTGTGTGCCTGTGATATTAAATTTTTCAATGTTGCTATAACCAAGTACGCCAGTCCCAGTGAGGCGACTGAAGATGACATTTTGCCCTAAATATCCTACATCTATACCAGCACCATTATTCAACTGACTGTAGTCGGCTACTAGCGTGTCAACACCTGCGCCACCATCTACAGAACCATCTGTATCGATTACAGTATCATCACCAGCCTCACCATAAAGATAATCATAGCCAGCACCACCCTCAATTCGATCGTTAGCAGCACCACCAAACAGACTATCGCTGTTAGCACCACCACGCAGGACATCTGCGTATTGTGTGCCCGTGATATTAAATTTTTCAATGTTGCTATAACCAAGTACGCCAGTCCCAGTGAGGCGACTGAAGATGACATTTTGCCCTAAATATCCTACATCTATACCAGCACCATTATTCAACTGACTGTAGTCGGCTACTAGCGTGTCAACACCTGCGCCACCATCTACAGAACCATCTGTATCGATTACAGTATCATCACCAGCCTCACCATAAAGATAATCATAGCCAGCACGACCTTCAATTTGATCGTTACCAGCACCACCAAACAGACTATCGCTGTTAACACCACCACGCAGGACATCTGTGTATTGTGTGCCTGTGATATTAAATTTTTCAATGTTACTATAACCAAGTACGCCAGTACCAGTTAGGCGAGCGAAGATCGCACTTTGCTGGTTGTATCCTACATCTATACCAGCACCATTATTCAACTGGCTGTAGTTAGCTACTAGTGTGTCAACACCTGCACCACCATCTACTGAACCAAATATATTATTTAACGTGTCATCGCCGTCATTACCATACAGGTTGTTATTTCCGGTACCGCCATACAAGTTGTCATTTCCAGCACCGCCATACAAGTTATCATTTCCATCATCGCCATAAATTATGTCGTTACCAGCAGCACCAAGCAAATTGTCGTTCCCAGTTCCACCATTAATGGTGTCATCTCGATCTGCACCAGCTAGGTAGTCATCACCGCCTAGTCCGTTGAGTATCCAAGGTTCACCATTAAGTCCAAAGAAGGTGTTATTATCGTTGTTGCCAGTATAAGTTTCCATAAGTCCTATAAACCTTTTGTTGAGTCAGTGTGTAAAGAAGTCTGGTGTTAGCCTTTGAACTTCTTGCTGAGTTACACGTTGCACTTTTGAGGTTTATGCACTCAAATTAAAAAAAAGCCAGAAAAATTTTTTAGCAACCCATTTACTGGAGTTTATAGCGGTTCCCAAGCAAATGAGGTACAGAAATTTATAGGGGCAATGCTGCAATTTTGAGCTAACAGACAATATGTGCGAGCGTTGGTTAACAAGGCAAGCACTTTGGTTAACAAAGTAAATTATTTTACTACAGCCAATTTCCCAGCAAAACGTAAGCCGCCCAATGCACGGGATGGCGATAATCTGGGTCTTTTAACAGAGACAGTTGGGCTTGCCGCAGTGCTTCTGCCTTTGTCACTTGCTTAGTTGCTAGCTCTTTATAAAATTGACCAACTAGACGCGCCCCCGATTCGTCATCTAAACTCCAAAGGGAAGCTAAAGTACTGCGTGCGCCTGCTTGAATTGCTACGCCAGCCAGTCCTAAAGCGGCGCGTTTGTCTCCCTCGGCAGTTTCGCAAGCACTGAGAACGAGTAATTCAATTGGCTCAGGTGTAGTTTGCTCTCTGCTGCGAAGCAAATCTTTCAATTCGTTGATTTTAATTGGTTTATCCCAAGCCAGCACAAAGGTTTCATCAGCATTGGAACTAAATTGACCATGAGTTGCCAGATGCACCACAGAAAAAGGTACTGAGTCAATCTGTTTTCGTAATGCTGCACTAGTAAATGTCTGATTCAGCAGAACTTCGCTAGGAACTTCCGACTCGATTGTTTTTAATTCGTCGCTGACATTTGGTAAGGAACTAAACCCATGTCGTGCTTCTGTCAGTCCAGCAGCCAAAGTTTTTAGCTTGCTTTGGCGCAAAGGACGCGGCCCTAGTAGCTCTAACCCAGGCGTAAGTGCAATACTGTATTTTTCTACCAAATAATTATTACCATCATATAAAGCAGCTATTGGTACATTCCGCAAAGCACCATCTAAGATGAAAACCAATGTTTTCACCTGACTTTGAGCCAGTTCTGCTTCCACAGGGCGAATTAACCAGTCGTAAACTTTTGCAGATAATAATTTCCCCTCAGGAGTTGTAAAGGGTTTTTCTAAATTTTCTCTAAGTTGCTCTATGACTTCTTCTACTTCAGGTTGACTTATTTTCGTGGCATAGTGGCGTAGTCCCTGCTCAGGTAAACTCAGAATTACTTCTAGTCGGTCTGGGAGAATGATGGGATAAATTACTGTTGCTGCCGACTGTTGAATTTGCTCAATTTGTACTATCTGTCCTTGTAGGCAAGCTGAACGAAAAAAGTTGTCAAGTTCTGCCAGTTGTAGAGATTCAATTACCTGACGGGCTTGTATTAGCTGTTCCTGACTAGATTCTGGATTTAAAAGTAATTGTACATATTCACGATATACAGGCTCTACAGCTTCACGAAAGGAAAATTGAATGTCACTGTTAATCGCCACCAAATCGCCACGCAGAGATTTTAATGTTGTAAAGGCGACTTCATAAGCTGATGTTGCTTGCTTGATTTCACCTTGGGCTTTTAAAATTCGTCCTAATTGCCATTGCCATTGATAGGCAATATGTGGAGCATTAATGGCTTGAGCTATTTGTAAAGCCTGTTGGGTTAAATCTTGAGCATTTGACCATTGCTGAGTTTGTTCGTAGAGTCCACCTAGATAACCCAAAGCATAAGACTGTGCTTGTCGATCGCTTAAATTTTCAGCTTCTTGAATTGCGATCGCCAGTAGTTTAGCAGATGTAGCGTTTTCTTTAGTTCCCAGTTTCACCAAACTTTTCGCAAAGTTGATGCGAGAGTAAATTGTTGAGCGACTAGGAGATAGATTACTAAACTTTGGTTGGAGTTCTACCGAAAGATTTTCGGCTTTTTTCGTTTGTCCAGTTGCTATTAATAGTTGAAGTTGATTGATTTGAGCTTGAATCTGCGTCATGCTGTTTGCAGAGACAATATTTGCAGCCTGTTCGTAGTATGCCAATGCTGCATCTGTATCGCCTTGGGCATAAGCTGTGTTACCCAGGCTGAGTAAGGTGGCGCTCAATTCTGGTTGTGATTTACTCGCGTTTTGTGACAACTCCAAACTTTGTTGCAAAATTCTGCGAGAATCAGCGAAAGCGCCCACTGATTTGAGAACGTTGCCTAAGCTACGCAGTCCTGTAGTTTTTAACTGTTCGTCTGGTTGATTTTCTAATGTTTGTTCTACTTCTGCAAGGGTTTTACGAGCTTGGAGATAAAGCCCCAGAGCTTGTTGGGCTTGAGCTTGATTAATTAAACTGCCAATTCTGCCTTGTGTATAGCCTGCTGCGGTGTAGATAGTAGTTGCTTGTTGCCAAGTATTGAGAGCTTGTTCTGTTTTACCTTCAGCTAATTGCAAACTTCCTTGGGTGTTGAGTGCTTGGGCAAAGATGAGTTTTGTTTGTGGTGTTGCCTGTTGTGAGTTTTGGATTAAATTCAAGCTAGAGCTAATTGTCTGTGTTGCTTGCTGCCAGTTTCCCAACTGCTGATAAGCTAAGGAAAGATAATTTAGCACCATAGCTTTAGACGATGGATTATTTTCTGCTTTGAGTGCTAACTGCCAAATATTTATCGCTTCAGCATATCGTTGTGCTTGGTAAAGTTCTCTACCTTGTTGAATTAAGTTTGATTCTTGTGCAATTTTCTCTTTGCTAACTAGAGGTTGAACTGAAGAAGCTATAACTTGCCTCAATTCCAGCGTTAAAGTCAGACTTACCCCTAACAGCATACAAAGCACAAAAGCTAGAGCTTGACGCCAAAATCTCGGCTGTTTTTTTGCCATCTGAAAGTCCAAGATTAGAGAACTCCAAAAAAAATTATCCAATATACCTCTTGCATAAATCGAAAATAAGAACCCCACCCCGCCAAAGCTACGCTTTGTCTCCCCTCCCCTTAGCAAGGGGAGGGGTTGGGGGTGGGGTGTTAGGGACTTTTGCAAGAGGTCTAATTTCTGGATTCGACTACGACTTTCCCTCCCCCTGCTCCCTGCTCCCTGCCCCCTGCCCCCTGCCCTAAAGCGATAAGATATTTTTTTACTCGAAGTCCCTTAATTTTGGGCAACCGGACAGCTAACAGGTGTGAGTGAGGAACTGTGAGGGGTAGTATTGGGAGCTTGAGCTACAAGGGTAATAGTACCATCAGGGTTAGTTACCCATCCTTGAGCTTCAGCGATCGCATTCGGTGTTTCTGAAACCAAATTTACCTCTTCTTGGGAGTCACTTACCTTTTCATTGAGCAAAGCATGGAGTTGTAAATCTTCCCAGATGGCATCACTGCTAAGTGGCTCAATGGGGTTAGGTGGCAAACCTCCACGTCCAGTGACTATAAATTCACTTTGTTGATTAGCTGTTGCTTCTGGACTAGTTCTACAGGTTTGGGCGATGAGTTGGGAAGCATCTACTAAATTGGTGGGCAAATTCACGAGTCCGTTACTGGGGTCTACATCTGCTGTATTAATAACTACCTGTTCGCTGAATGAGGGATTGGCTTGGGAAATGGCAGTGATGTCACTTGTAGGGAGCGATCGCGGATTTAGTCTATCGGGGTCATTAGTCGCCAATAGTCTCTCTAGATCCGAACGACTACGTGGTGTTAGTCCAAAGATTCTTTGAGTAGTAATATCAACTCTGCCACCATTGCCACTAAAAGCATTGGCGGTAATATCGTTATTTTCTGAAGCCACAGCAACAATAAATGGAGATTTGATAGAGATGTTACCTCCATTACCACCTGCTTGGGTAGTTCCCGCAGTTGTTGAGATGGTGCTGTTACGCCTTAATAGCAACAGGTCTGTTAGTTGGAGTTGAATATCACCGCCAGTATTACTCGCTGTTTCCGCAGAAATGACAGCTTGGTTATCGAGGGTTAATTTTCCGGCTTGGATATTAATAGTACCGCCGATACCAGTACCTTGATTATCAACAGCAATTTTAGCCCCATCACGAATCATCATCACCTTGGGGTCGATGAAAATGTTACCACTGTTGCCAGTAGAGTTAGAATTCGTATTGGCAAAAATTCCGCTGCGATCGCCTGCTAAATATACCAGTTCTAATATCTTCAAGTTGATATCTCCAGCATCGTCACTGCTTCCCGTTGTTGTGAGTAGCTTTCCACTATTGGTAAATTGTAGGGTATTTGCAGTGACTTCAATATTACCTGCTTTGCCCTGTCCAAAAGTTGCGGCATTTACTTGAGCATTATTATTAGTAATAACCAAATTTTCAGTAGCGATCGCAATACCGCCGCCACTACCAAATCCGCCATTTCCCACAGTGGTAAATATACCTGTGAGATTTGTTGTACGGCTACCAGCATCCAATATTACTGAATCAATAGTATTAATTGTGATATCACCTGAATTTCCCCGTCCAAATGTGTCGGCAGCAATTTGAGACCCATTGCTGAGGAGAAGTGTCTTGGCAAAGATGCTAATATCACCGCTATTACCTATTGCTCCTGATAAAACTTTACTAGATATATCACTTACTAAATTACTGTTATTACCTGAGTTCAATATAACTGCATCATTAGCTGTAATCGTTATATTACCTGCGTTTCCTCGCCCAAAAGTACTGGCATCCAAAAAACCACCGTTGGTTAATGAAAGCTTACCTGTGCGGATCTCAATGTTACCACCCTCACCTTCACCGTTTGCTCTGACTAGACTGAGGATACCACTAGGAAATATTGGTTGAAGTGGATTAATTCCATCAATTAAAACGGACTCTGTGGTAGTAATTGTTATATTACCAGCTTTACCTTTGGCATTAGTACTAGCGGTGATTTGTCCGCTATTAGTTAAAGCGAGGCTGCGGCTAATAATGTTAATGTTGCCAGCATTGCCTTGAGCGTTGTTATCAGTTACAGCACTAATTTCACTGCCAAAACCAGTAAAAGGACTAGCTCCATCTACAGTAATACTATCGGCGTTGATTTGGATATTACCTGCATTTCCCATACCTATGGTGGCGCTATTGATGGCAGCACCATTTAGAATCGCCAATTTCCCGGTAGTTAGATTGATATCTCCACCTTCTGCTGTGGCATCAGAGAATACAACACTAACCACCGCACTTTGATCGCCATCGAGAAAAATGGCATCAGTAGCGTTAATCTTCACATTACCGCTATTTCCTTGGGCAAAAGCGCCGGTTCTGACTTGGGCTGTATTTAGAATAGAGAGGGTTCGCGTGGAAATATTAACATTGCCTCCAGCGCCTGTAGCTACAGAGAAACTAGCTGCACCACTAGGGGTATTATTGGTACTAAAGCCACTAAATAAAATGCGATCGCTGGCTTGGATTGTTACATCTCCTGCTCTCCCAAAGCCAGAAGTAATAGCAATTACCTGAGAACCATTTTCAGCCGAGAGTGTATCTGTAGTCACTTGGATATCACCGCCCTTACCCATCGCTCCCGGTGCAACCTGACTAATTATTCCCCCAGCAGATCCATTACTCTGTCCATTATCTAGGAAAATTCTATTGGCAGTGATTTTTAAATTGCCACCATTAGCTAAATTATCATTGGCGATCGTGATATCTGCGTTATCAGTTAAGAACAGGGAATCGGCTCTAATATCAATATTTCCTCCAGTCAATGGTGAATTAGTGTCAGTGTTAGCCAAGCTATTACTGAAAATGCTACCACCAGATAGCGATATGTTACCGTCACTTTTGAGTGTGATGTTGCCACCCAACCAGCCCTCAGAAGCGAGAAAATTAGAGCGGATGTCTCTATCTGCAATGAGAGTTATGTTACCAGCATTACCTTGTCCGAGTGCAGACACATCTACTGTATTGAGGGATATATTGCCGCGAGAGTTGACGAGTAAGGAGCCACCTTGTAAATAATCTGTTACATCTATCCGGTCAACTATAATATTTCCGGTCAGAGAGGTATTAGGTTGATACTTATTCGTTAAGAAAATCTTACCGCCATCTTCCTCTAAAAAATCAAAAACCTGGATACTGCCAATATTAATGTCGGCACTTGTAGAATTGTTAAAAGTGGGTGCAACAAAAAGCTGTCCAATAGTGCTATTTTGTGGTAAAGTTTGCCAGTTAATTCCTGCTCGAATGTCAAGGATTGGTTCAGCACTGCCATTAATATTAAGGGTACTACCATCAGATAAGGTAATAGTTTCGGCGATCGCATTAGCTAGGTTATCTGGACGGAAAACTGTGATGTTACCTGGAATTTCCACCTTACCCCCAGCGAAAATGTGTAAAGATGCTCCAGTAAAGCTAGCAACAGAAACATCACCATTCGCCCTAATTATGGGGCCATAAGGACTAAACAAATTACCAAGATTGCCATCCAACTCCTCAATACGAAAATTCCCGCCACTCCAGTAATGAGCATCTCCGCTTACTTGGGTGCTGGAACGAAGTATCATATCCCCACCTGAAAAGAAGCCACTGTCAGAATGATCGAGAGCAAAAATATCTACGCCTTCATTGCCTTGAATGAGTAATGTTTTTCCTGCTGTCGCAATAAAAGGATTAGCTGTAGCATCACGCACCTGAATTTTATCCAGTGCGTTCAGCATTAAATCTTGTCCCGCTTGCAAGCTTCCCTGCAAGTCCAGACTGTAAGCTGATAATGTGAGATTTTGCCCTACTACCAAATTTCCACTACTGGTAATTGTCCCTACCTCGTTTCCTAGTTGTAAGCCTGGGTTGAGATTAATAGTTAGCAGAGGTGGTGCTTGAGGATTACTAGCACTAAACGCAAAGCTATTGCCAAACACCAAACTATCAGCTGTACTCGCTACAAAAGAACCTGCAACATCTAACCGTGCATTTGCTCCAAATACAATACCATTGGGGTTAATGAAAAACAGATTGGCATCACCCAAAACTCCCAGCGTTCCCAAAATATTGGAGGGGTTATTACCTGTAACTCGTGTGAGGATATTCTCTATTCCTGTGGGGCTGGAAAAGTAAACCCGTTGCCCATCACCAATGCTAAATTCGCCAAAGCTATGAAATAGATTTGCTCCTCTGACTGCACCACCATCAATGCGATTTCCTATTGCCCCTTTAACTTCAACACCTGGAATTAAGATTGATGATTCACTACCCAATGTGCCATCAGCTTGAATTTCAGCGAGGACACGGCTTTGTCCAAAAATTAGACAAGTGAGTGCCAAAAGTGATAATCTAAAAAGTAACAATTTGTTGAAAAACTTAAACAATTTTTTATCAAAAAATACTAATTGTTGTTATAGATATTACCATAAAGTATCGTTGGGTAAATTAGAGAGGAAGGAGTGAGAAATGGGGAGTCAAGAGATGAAGGAGATAAGAGAAATGAGGAAAAGTTAAAATTTTGTTTATCCACTTCAAAGACTCATTAATCGAGTTCAAATACTTCCTTATTCCCCCATCTTCCACTCCCCACTCCCTACTCCCTACTCTCTACTCCCCATAATTATGTGGACTCAAATCGATACGCATATTACCCAAATAACTGGTCAAAAATTTCAAAGTCAGCAACGGCGATCGGTTGGTGGCGGATGCATCAATCAAGGTTATGCTGTCTCTAATGGTGAAATAACGTATTTTGTCAAGCTAAACCAAGCCTCACAACTTGCAATGTTTGAGGCTGAGGCACTGGGGTTAGAGGAAATGCTACTAACGGCTAGTATTCGCGTTCCCAAACCTGTTTGTTGCGGTGTGGCTGGTAATTCTGCTTACATTGTCCTTGAATGGTTGGAAATGGGAAGCGGTAACTCCAAATCATGGGAAGAGATGGGACGCCACCTAGCAAAAATGCATAAAGCTAGTAAGAGTCAAGGTTTTGGTTGGAAAATTAACAATACTATTGGTTCGACACCGCAAATCAACACTTGGACTCCAGATTGGGTGGAATTTTATCTTAAACATCGCCTGGGTTATCAATTTCAATTAGCAAGGCGGCGGGGGGGGAATTTTCCTCAACAAGATCGGTTATTAACAGCAGTTCCTGAATTGTTAGCAAATCATCAAGTGCAACCTTCCTTGGTACATGGCGATTTATGGGGTGGAAATGCTGGGTGTACTGTGTCGGGAGAACCGGTGATATTCGATCCAGCAACTTATTTTGGCGATCGCGAAGTTGATATTGCCATGACAGAATTGTTTGGTGGCTTCCCAGCAGCGTTTTATAAGGGTTATAACGAAGTCTTCCCTTTAGATAAAGGTTATGAGCAAAGAAAAACACTTTATAATCTTTATCACATTTTGAATCACTTCAATTTATTTGGTGGTGGTTATGCTTCCCAAGCCAACCGCATGATTGACCAAATTTTGTAATGAATAAAACTTGGAGGCTATTACAGGTAAATACATAATGAGTACAAATAATTTGCTTTCTCGAATTTCTATAGACCCAAATATCTGCTTTGGTAAACCTTGTATTCGCGGGCATCGTATTTGGGTATCGCTAATTCTGGATTATTTAGCTAGTGGAACGACTATTGAAGAGATTCTAGAAGCATATCCTAGTATAGAAAGAGAGGATGTGCTTGCTTGTATTGCTTATGGCGCTGAAATGGCGCGGGATGTATTTGTAGAGATTCCTTTAACTGAAAAAAAGTAAGCAAATTCGTGAAATTAAAGCTTGATGAAAATATCGATATTCGTGTTGTAAGTTTATTGCGTTTGGCAGGGCATGATGTCGCCACAGTACCAGGTCAAAATTTGAGTTCTGCGCCTGATGAATTAGTAATTAGACCTCTTGCAAAAGTAACTTTTGCAAGAGGGGGGAAAGGGAAAAGGTTAAAGGGAAAAGGGTTTTTATGAGCCGCTTTC
The DNA here is from genome assembly GCF_963920935.1 of Nostoc sp. CCY 9925. Taxonomy (NCBI): domain Bacteria; kingdom Bacillati; phylum Cyanobacteriota; class Cyanophyceae; order Nostocales; family Nostocaceae; genus Nostoc; species Nostoc sp. CCY 9925. Next base: position 13,337 of record NZ_CAWUDO010000144.1, read on the forward strand.
CCCTTTACCCCTTACCCTTTTCCCCACTTCTGCAAGAAGTCTTATGATTACCAGAGCAAGCAAAATGGCTACCCTTTTCCTTCCAGAATTTATTTTTTTCCTGCAAAACTAAGTTGCGTTACAGCTTTGGTATGACACACCGCTATATGGCTCAATTTACGAGTAGCGAAACTTGATTTTTATTATGTCCAGTTAAAAAGTATTATTTTGCCCAAATCTACCGTGAAACACTATCAGCAACAACCCAACGCATTTCCTAGTGATTACTTAAATAATTTGTGGGGAGAAATCCAAGCTTGTTCTTATTTTTCTATCAACAATCTCAACCGTGATTTTGTTGCCACAAAAGGATTTTCGATAGTATTTCAGCGTTCTGGCTTAGCAACCGTAGAACAGCAGTTTCCCTACTTCAAACCTTATTTAGATTTAGCTCTCGAGCCAAATTGTAATGCTTTTTACCTCAATCCTTTACAGTTAAAAGAAGGCTCTCGTGTCGATCCGCACATCGATCGCTCCTTACGTTCTTACTGCAAAACTATTGAACCACCTATACTTGTGAGTGTGCTTTATGTGCGAGTACCTGCTGATATGCAAGGAGGGGAATTAGTACTGCGATCGCACAAGCGTCAACTTGGACAAATTAAGCCGCAAATTAATACTTTACTTTACTTTCAGGGAGATTTAACCCATTCTGTTAACGCAGTCAAAACCTCTGGCGATCGCCTCAGCTTGGTTTGCGAACAGTATAATTTAAGTGAAACTGAACTCCAAGAAATTCCAGAGTTTACTATAGAGTCAAGAAAAACTCAGTCTACAAGTAAAAAGAGAAAGTCATATTAAGTAGAAGGCAAGAGGCAAGAGGCAATTAATTTTAATAATTCTTTATTGCCTATTGCCTGTTCCCTATTCCCTTTCTTTAAGTGCGATCGCTACCTAAACTCAGCAAATTACGGTAGCGCCCATTGTGAGCAAATTTTTCTCCCATGATTTGTTGATAAACTGCTTCATAGCCATCAACCATGTTTTCAATGCTGAAACAGTTTTGTACATATTGGCGGCAAGCATAGCGGTCTAACTCTGTTACTTTGCCAATAGCACTAATACACTCTTGAACACCATCGCACAGAAAACCTGTTTTACCGTGGGAAATTACTTCTTGGGTAGATCCCAATCTCATCGCAATCACAGGCGTACCCGAAGCCATTGATTCAACCATCACTAACCCAAACGGTTCTCGCCAAGTGATGGGAAATAAAGTTGCTACTGCACCTCCCATCAGTGCATTTTTTTGAGCATGGTTCGCTTCACCTAAATATTGAATTTGCTTGCCATCAATCTGTGGTTTGATTTGTGTGTCAAAATATTCAACATCAACAACATCGACCTTACCTGCTATTTTCAAAGGCCAACCAGCTTGTTGAGCAATTTCTATGGCTAAGTGTACTCCCTTCTCTGGGGATATTCGACCTAAAAATGCTAAATAAGGCGGATTTTTTGGTTGGGGGTAAAACTCATAATTGTTGATATCAATTCCGTTGTAGACCGTTGCTACATAGTTTAGCCCTAACCTTGGTTCTCGTTGTGCATCAGAAATGCTAACGTATGGTTGTTTTTTACCAAAACTAAACATCTTTTCGTTATCAGGGGTAAAAATACCATGCAACGTATGAACCGTAGGGGTTGTGACGAGATTGGCATAGGGTAATGCTGCATACCCCATATGGGAATGAATAATATCAAACTCTGCTGCTCGTTGATACACTGAAGCTAGTTCCAGCATTTCGTAAATGCTGTAATCTTTGATGGTGCGATCGAGTCTCAGAGCATGGGGATGAACGGACATTAGTTTTGCCAAACTAATAGAATCTCCCGATGCGAATAACGTCACTTCATGTCCGCGTCGCACTAGTTCATCAGTTAGCAACCCCACTACTAACTCTATGCCACCATAAGCGGGAGGCGGTACTCTCTCCAATAATGGGGCTACTTGGGCAATTCGCATTACAAACCTCCTAAAAAATAAAACTTGAATCACAAGTATTGTCTTTCTGTTTGCGTAGTGCCTATACTTTATTGACTCACTAACAAGTAACTCAAGTTACGAAGCTTATTAACAATTTCATCAAAATCTTATGCTCTTACTTGAATATTTTTCGTCTACCTTAGTAAATAAATTAACCTTTCCATAGGAAGTAAATATATTTTGATTTATAAGATTTTAGTAATATTTTTATTTAGATAATTTTGAACAAATATATTTTTTAAAATTCGCCAAAATCTATATTTATAGCTGATATCAGGCTAAAAATATGATATCAACTTTGTTAACTATTTAATTTTCAGATGTTAATTAAAAAAAATGAGGTTTTAGATAGCTAGACACTATTTTTTTTACAATTACCAAGGATAATTACTTGTGCCAAAAGATAGATTTTCTCAAGGAAGTAAGTAAGTCGGCGGGGAAATTTATAACTATGTAACGAAAAGTTAACCGTAGA
>NZ_CAWUDO010000145.1:0-15654 GCF_963920935.1 Nostoc sp. CCY 9925
TGCAAGATACTCAAGCTCAATTAGAGCGATCGCAGTCTCAATTGCAAGATACTCAGACTCAATTAGAGCGATCGCAGTCTCAATTGCAAGATACTCAAGCTCAATTAGAGCGATCGCAGTCTCAATTGCAAGATACTCAAACTCAATTAGAGCGATCGCAGGGCACAATTATAGCGATGAATACTAGTAAATTTTGGCGGATGCGAAAAACATGGTTTAAATTTAGACATGCTGTGGGTTTACTGGACGATGAGAACTTGTTTGACAAAAGTTTATGGTTGAAATTCAGAGGCACTATAAGTTTAATAGACGAAGATAGTTCATTTCACATAACTTTTTTGTCAAAACTGAAAAACTTATGGTTTGTTTTCAGAACAAAGGGACTCCGTTACTGCTTGAACAAATTACGGGAAAAAATTTCTTCAAAATTAAAGTCTAATGATTCATCACTATCTACCATTGCACTACCAGATATTCCTCAAACTAATGATCTTAATTACCAGAAGTGGCTGAACCAAAACTACCCCACTCAGGTAGCCTTACAAAAGATGGTTGAAACGGCAAAATTATTAGCTTATAAGCCGACTATTAGTCTGATTATGCCTGTTTTCAATACTCCTGGGGGTTTTCTCCAAGCAGCTATTGAATCTGTATTGAATCAAGTTTATCCTTACTGGGAGTTATGTATTGCTGACGATTACTCTACAGATAATTATATTAGAGAAATTTTAGAGGACTACTCATCAAAAGATTCTCGGATAAAAGTTATTTTTAGAACTGAAAATGGTCATATTTCTCGTTGTTCTAACTCAGCGATAGAAATCGCAACAGGTGAATTTATTGCCTTACTAGATCACGATGATTTACTAACCCCAGATGCTTTGTATGAAACTGCTTTACTGCTCAATAAGCATCCAGAAGCAGATATGATTTATTCTGATGAAGATAAAATTGATGATAACGGTAAACTTCAAGATCCTTTCTTTAAACCAGATTGGTGTCCTGATTCTTTTTTGTCTCGGATGTATACCTGCCATTTAGGAGTCTATCGACGAGACTTAGTAAACGCTATTGGAGGTTTTAGGGTAGGGTATGAGGGAAGTCAAGACTATGATTTAGTTTTAAGATTAACGGAAAAAACTACAAAAATATTTCACATACCAAAAATATTATATCACTGGAGAATTCATCCCCAATCTGCGGCAAGTAAACCGGATCAAAAACCTTATGCTGTCATAGCAGCAGAGAAAGCATTAGTAGACGCCCTTGCTAGACGAGGAGAAGACGGGCAAGTTACACCGACTCGGAACTTTGCCGGTCATTACATTATTAGATACACAATAAAAGATTATCAACTTGTTAGCATTATCATCCCCACAAGAGATTTAGGCGATATTTTAGATCAATGCCTAACATCTATTTTTGAGAAGACAACTTACCCAAATTATGAAGTTATTCTCATAGATAACGGTAGTCAAGAAGAAAATACAGCTAATGTGATTTCTAAATGGGAACAAAAGGAATCCAGTAGGTTTCAATGCTACCGACTGGATATACCTTTTAACTATTCCCGGATTAATAATTATGCAGTTAATCAGGCTAAAGGAGATTATTTACTGTTTTTAAATAATGATATTGAAGTAATTACTCCTGACTGGATAGATGCAATGGTTGAACAAGCTCAAAGACCTTCTATTGGTGCTGTCGGAGCCTTGCTATTATATCCAGATAACACAATTCAACATGCTGGTGTAATTATGGGTATTGGAGGAGTTGCTGGTCATAGTCATAAATATTATCAAGCCGATTGTCCAGGATACTTCGCTCAAATCCTAACCGTAAATAATTATTCGGCTGTAACAGCAGCTTGTTTAATGTGTAGACGAGAAACTTTTGAAGCTATAGGAGGTTTTGAAGAGGAACTTGCAGTTGCATTTAATGATATTGACCTGTGTTTAAAGATTGTTGAGAAAGGTTACAGAAATATCTACTTACCACACGTCTTACTTTATCATCATGAATCTAAGAGCCGAGGTTATGAAGATACACCTGCAAAGCAAGCTAGATTTATTAAAGAAATAATGTATATGCAGAGTAAATGGAAAGAATTTATGGAACACGATCCTTGTTATAGTCCGAACTTAAGTAGGCAAGTTGAAGACTTTAGTATAAGCGTATAGATTTTTAAATTTAAGATTTTATTATCTTAGGAGTAATCTATATATGGCTTCGCTATTAGAAAATTTTCTCTATAGATTAAGGGATATAATAGATAAAAACGAACTACAACTTCAGGTAGAAACTTTGAAATTGAATTGCTTCAGAAAAATGGAATATAATTTATTGCTATTTTGAGAAAAGCTGCATAAAGGTTTTATCTACTATTAAATAAAGATTTAAAAATATCTGTAATATCAGATTACGCTATCAATGGTTGATATTAATCTTAAATCTGCTAAGTTGCTAACTTTATAAACATTAACAAAATCCTTAATAAAATTATGAGCATATTAGATCAATACATAAAGTCTGCGCCCAGTCCCCAAAACGCACTCGATATTTTTCAAAGTGAGTGGTCATCAAAATTACCTGCTCCACTAGCGGCTTTGAAAGCAGGTTCGATTCCATTGTTTGAAGATGCAAGGATTGATTGGGCCTGCACTAAACTAGGCGGGATTAAAGGTAAAACTGTGCTGGAGTTGGGACCATTGGAAGCAGGACATACTTATATGTTGGAGTGCTTAGAGGCAGCATCAATTTTATCAATAGAAGCTAATAGTCGTGCTTATTTAAAGTGTTTAATTATCAAAGAGATTTTAGAACTGAAAAAGACACGTTTTTTGTATGGCGACTTTGTAGAATATTTGCGAAACACTCAGAATAAATTTGATGTATGCATAGCTAGCGGTGTACTATATCATATGAAAAACCCAGCCGAATTGATTGGGCTAATAGCTAATTGTACAGATCAAATATTTATTTGGACGCATTATTATGACAAAAATATAATTTCAGCTAATCCTAACCTGAGACATAAATTTGTAGGTAGTTCTCAAACTAATTATGATGGCTTTAAGCACACTCTTTATCGTCAAGAATATGAAAAAGCCCTGGAATGGTCAGGTTTCTGTGGTGGTAATGCAAGCAATAGTTATTGGATGAGCCGCGATGATATACTAGCTTGCCTCAAATACTTTGGTTTGAAAAACATTGAAATTAGTTTTGATGCTCCAGACCATCCGAATGGACCGAGTTTTGCTTTAACGGCTGTTCGTTAGTATAAGTTTAAGTCGATCTGCTCTATGACCATCCTCCGGAAGCATCCCAGACATCCTCATCATCCAACCGGAAATATCGGTGAAGATCGCAGATTCTTAGCTGAATTCTACAATCAAAATTCGCCGAAAAAATATGTACAATAAACCTCTTTCATCCCCAAAAGCAAAGTTGGTTTTAGCAGTTTCATATTCCCTACCAGTAGTTCTACTTTTCTGGTTTGTCGCCACCTTCAGTGTAAACGTACCCTTTGGCGATGATTGGGCATTAGTAAATTTTTTTGCAAACATTCATAGTGGTACTGCAAACTTCAGAGATTTTTTTTCTCAGCACAACGAGCATCGCATACTTTTTCCAAGGATAATATTTGCAGTACTTGCATTTTCTTCCAAGTGGAACATTAAACTAGAAACTTACTTTATTTTTTTATTGGCTTTAGTAAATTTTGCAATTTTATATAAGATTGCAGCCTGTAATTGGAATGAAGGTAATCAAGTATTATTTAATTTATTTAATATTACAATTTGTATTGCACATTTTTCTTTAAATCAGTATGAAAATTTGCTATGGGGATTTCAAATAGCTTGGCTATTTATAAATACCTGCTTAATATTAGCAATTTTCATTCTTACCGTACCTAAAAACTTACTTCCAAATATCAGATTATTACTTGCATCTCTATGTTGTTTTATTGCTAGCTTCTCATCAGCTCATGGATTACTATCTTGGGTTGCAATACTCCCATCAGTATACTTCCTTGAAGGGATAGATAAGCAGAAAAAAATCAGGATTTTGTTATGGATGGGGCTTTTTGCTTTTTGTGTTGCTATCTATTCTATTGGTTATGAAAAACCTTCTCATCATCCTACTATACTCTTTATTTTTCAGAAGCCATTAATTGCATCAAAATATTTCTTAACTTTGATAGGCTTCTCATTATTTAAAAATACTCTTCCTCCTGTACTTACTGGTTTAATAATATTATTAATTTTTTCCTTTTTTAATATATTAGCTTTTACTAATCAGCAATCAAAATTTGTCAATAAAGCAGCACCTTGGTTATCATTGGGTTGGTTTGCCATTTTGTTTGCATCAATGACTACTGTTGGTAGAGCGGGTTTTGGTGTTGAGCAAGCTACTTCATCTAGATACGTAAGTGTTTCGATATTATTAGTTATATCCTGCTTACAATTGTGTGGATTATGGATTTTATACAAATGGCAAGAACCACCTAAAAAAATATATATATTCTCAGTATTCTGCCTAAGCTTTGTAATAAGCCTTTCTATTTATAGCTCAACTAATAGCATTGCAGAAGGTCAAAATATATCGCTACAAAGGAAGGCTGGTCAAAATTGTTTAGAAATTATACATTATATAGATAAATCTATAAATAATTCACCTAGCAACTGTTTAAATTTTATTTTTCCCGATCAAGTTTTGATACGACAACTCAGCCCAGTTCTTCAAAAATTAGAGTTTAGACATTTTCCTCAAAATATCACTTTTATAACTAAAGCTGATAAAGTTCATGGTTACATTGATGTACCCCCAACAACAAAACAACCATTAAATATACGCAGTAGTGATACTTTAAAGCTGTTGGGCTGGGCTATTCTTCCTGAACCTCAAGAACAGCCACCCATAGTTTTACTATCCTATGGCAATAGTCAATCATTTTTTGCCACTGGGCTTGTACATTTAAACAGACCTGATGTAGCTACAGCTTTAAACTCAAGTCTCTACAATACATCGGGTTGGGAAGCAAATATTTCTCTAAAATCTATACCAGCAGGTGAAACTGTAATTAAAGCTTGGGTTTATGATCAAAAACGTCAACAGTTCATAAAGTTGAATGGTGAACCAAAGATAAAAGTGGTGGAATAAAAAATAATTTAGTTTAGAAACTGTTGTATTTATGATTGGGAATAGAAAAGGAGTTATAGAGTCAAATGATCAAAAAAATATTTAAGCCAAAAATACTAAAGTTTCTGCTAGGTGGTGGTTTAGCAGCAGCACTAAACTTAGCATTGATTTATTTAATAATTGAAAAGCTAGGATTCAATACAGCTTTTTTACGTAATATCGCCAATGCAGTATCAATTGAAATCTCCTTAATATTTAGTTTTTTTATATACCGAAGTTGGGTTTGGACTGGCGGCGTTTGGAATCTTAGAGAAGTATTTTTACGACAACTTCCTCTTTACCATGTTTCTGCGGGTGCAGCAGTTATTACTCGTATTTTCTTGATTTTTCCGATTTTAGATTGGTTGAAAGTTAACTATGGTATCAATACTATAATAGGCGCACTTGTGAGTGCATCGATTAATTATTTAATTAGCGATCGCTTTGTATTTAAAACCCCAACACAAAAAATCTCAGCTACATATTATCCAGAATCATTGGCTCCAGCTCTATCAGGAAATTCTAGTTTCAGGAAAGATGAGCCAATAACGATAGATACTTCAAAATCTGTCAAGACTTTATCAATAGTAATTCCAGCCTACAACGAAGAAGATTGCATAGTTCAAACTGTTCACACTATTAGCACAGTTTTAGAACAAGAAAAAATAGATTACGAAATTTTAGTTGTTAACGACAACAGCAAAGATAACACAGAAGAATTATTACAACAGATAAATTCGGAAAATATTAAGCTGCGTTACGTCAATAATTATTATCCTAACGGCTTTGGGTTTGCAGTTCGCTGTGGGTTAGAAAATTTTACGGGAGATGCTGTAGCGGTAGTTATGGCAGATAGTTCAGATGCACCAGAAGACATGGTATCTTACTACCATACACTGCAAGAAGGGTACGATTGTGTTTTTGGTTCCCGCTTCATTAAAGGAGGTAGAGTTATCGACTATCCGATCCACAAATTAATTGTTAATCGCTTAGCTAACTTATTTATTAAAATTTTATTTGGCTTAAAATTTAATGACACTACCAATGCATTTAAAATTTATCGCAAAGAGGTTATTGATGGTATCTCCCCATTAGTATCTCATCATTTTAACTTAACTGTAGAAATGCCACTCAAAGCCATAGTAAGAGGGTATTCTTATAAAACTATTCCCATTACTTGGAGAAATAGAACCACAGGAGTTTCTAAGTTAAAACTAAAAGAAATGGGGAGCCGATATTTGTTTATAGTCCTCTACATCTGGCTAGAAAAACATTTATCGCGTGGAGATTATCATCTAAGCAAAAATAAACTGGTAGCAAATCAAAGGTTTAAATCCAATGGCTGAGAAGATTCTGATTTTAGGAGGGGCTGGTTTTGTTGGCAGTTCTTTAGCAATTAATCTAAAAAAGCATCATTCTCACTGGAAAATTATATGTTTTGATAATCTGCGGAGACGTGGTTCAGAATTAAATCTTCCTAGATTCAAAAATTTGGGAATTGACTTTATTCATGGTGACATTCGTTCTTCTAGCGATTTAGATCCTGGAATCTTTGATGCCGATACTATTATTGATTGTTCTGCTGAACCTTCAGTACTTGCAGGATTTGCTTCTCCACAATACGTCCTGCAAACAAATTTAATAGGTACTATCAATGTTCTGGAATTAGCTAGACAAATTCAAGCTCGTTTGCTGTTTCTATCCACCAGTCGTGTTTATCCGATTGAAACACTTAAATCAATTAATTTAGTAGAACTACCAACCCGTTTTAGTATTGCTGTTGAACAAACAATACCTGGGGTATCTGATTTAGGTATTGCAGAGGAATTTCCACTTCAAAGTTACCGTTCTCTATATGGTACTACTAAACTTGCCTCAGAAATGCTCATCGAAGAGTATCGACAAGCTTATAATATTCAGGCAATAGTTAACCGTTGTGGCGTAATTACAGGGCCTTGGCAAATGGGTAAAGTTGACCAAGGTGTTTTTGTTTTGTGGTTAGCGGCACACTATTTTGAAAAATCTTTAAGTTATATAGGCTATGGCGGTACAGGTAAACAAGTTAGAGATTTATTGCATATTCAAGATTTGCTACGCCTCATTGATTACCAGTTAGAACATTTTTCGGAACTAGATGGAGATGTTTTAAATGTTGGTGGAGGTGTTGAGAATAGTCTATCGCTATTAGAGACTACTAGATTATGTGAGTCAATTAGTGGTAAATCTATTGCGATTAAATCAGAAGAAACAGCCAGACAAGGGGATATTCCCATTTATATTACGGATTCTTCCAAAATAATTTCTAAGACTGGATGGAAGCCAATGATGAATCCCGAACAAACTCTTAGAGATATTTATCACTGGATTCTTGAGTATGAAACAATTCTGAAACCCATTTTATCCTAAACTAGTGATTATACTATGACGTGATTGAAGATATTATGCCTACCGTTTTAATTACTGGTTCATCCGGTCTAATTGGTTCTGAATCGGTTCATTTTTTTGCCCAGAACGGTTTTCATGTTGTCGGTATCGATAATAATATGCGAGCAGTATTTTTTGGTGAATCTGCATCAACAGAGTGGAATCGTCGCATCTTAGAAGATAAATATGGTGATAGCTATCGTCATTATGATATTGATATCCGCGATCGCTCCGCAATCGAAAACCTATTTCAAGAATATTCCTCTGATATTTGTCTAATTATCCATACAGCAGCACAACCATCCCATGACTGGGCAGCAAAAGACCCTCATACAGATTTTACAGTTAATGCTAACGGTACTTTAGTATTACTAGAAGCAACTCGACAATATTGTCCGGATGCAACTTTTATATTTACTTCAACCAACAAAGTCTATGGCGACAGTCCCAACTATTTGCCCTTGGAGGAGTTAGAAACCCGTTGGGAAATCGAACCAAATCATCAATACAGAGAAGGTATTGATGAGTCAATGACAATTGACAACTCCAAACATTCTTTATTTGGTGCTTCTAAAGTTGCCGCAGATATTCTAGTTCAAGAATATGGTAGATACTTCGGCATGAGGACTGTTACCTTTAGAGGAGGTTGCTTAACTGGCCCTAACCATTCTGGCGCCCAGTTGCATGGTTTTCTAGCTTACTTAATGAAATGTACTATTACTGGTGATACTTACACCATATTTGGCTATCAAGGTAAACAAGTTAGAGATAATATACACAGTTACGATCTGGTCAATGCTTTTTATCATTTTTATCAAAATCCCAGATGTGGCGAAGTCTATAATATGGGAGGTTCTCGACATAGTAATTGCTCTATGTTAGAAGCAATATCAATTTGCGAAGACATCGTAGGTAAAAAGCTGCAATATACTTATACAGAAGAAAATCGCTCTGGCGATCATATCTGGTACATTTCAGATGTGAGAAAGTTCCGTTCTCACTATCCAACATGGGAATACAAGTATAATCTTCAACAAATATTAGAAGAAATGTATAATGCCCAAACATCTAGAAATATTCGTTATTAAGGATTAAGGAAGGCTATTTTAAAAGTATCTCGATATTAATTGGTGTTAGTTTATCTTAATACATGAGCCTGAAGATTAGAGTATTAAGATATAAAAACCGTAAATAGACTTCTTACATAACATCTAAATCAATGACAGCAAAAGTAGCAGCTTATATAACCCTCTATAAAGATAAACAAGCTGCCATTGAGTGTCTGCAAGCCATTAAATCTCAATCTATACCAATAGATAGTATTTTTGTCGTAGATAATTCCACTCAAGAATTACTAGAACTCAATAGTACATCGATTTTGATACATCATTATCCAGAAAATATTGGCATTGGTGAAGGTTTGGTACTTGGGCTGGAATGGGCAATAAAGGAAGGTTATGATTTTTTATGGGCTTTTGACCAAGACAGTTTACCGACTAAGAATTGTTTGGAAATTTTGTTAGAATTTTATCATAAGTTGTCCCTAGAGGGTGATGACAAAATTGGGATTATTGCTCCTACTGCGATTGATTGCAAAACTGAGGAAATTGTACAGGGAGCCGTTTTTGTAGGAGACCAGTTTAGAGGTTGCAAACACAATAAGAATGTTGATTTTTATGAGTGCGATTCCCCTATAACTTCTGGTTCTTTAATTTCCATTGCTGCTGCTAAAACTGTTGGTTTTCCTCGGGCAGAATTATTTATCGATGGAATTGACCTCGACTACGGTTTGAGATTACGACAACAGGGATTTCGTAATCTGATAATTACTAAAGCTATTATGTACCATAACTTTGGTAATCCAGTTAAAGTAAAATTTTTTCAGCGAGAAATCATCGTTCACAAATATTCTGCTCTACGTAACTATTACATTAATCGAAATCACACTTATTTAGAAACTCGCCACGCTCAAGGCTTGTATCGACTAACCAGTTGTGGTCAGCGCTTAAAATATTTACTCCGCAGGATAGTTACAATTTTGCTGTATGACCCTGAAGAAAAAATCCTAAAAATATGGGCTTCCTTGCTGGGAACATTTCATGGCTTTCAAGGAAAGCTTGGTAAAACTTGGTTGTAAAATGGACTCGAGATAGGGGATTTTCAAGCGAAAATTTACCTCAAAAAGCTTATTTACTAACTTTTACCTAATCCAAAATCTCAAATTAAAAATTCAAAATGGTATAATTATTTATTAAGCCAGATTAACTGATATTAAAAGTTTATATAAGCATAGTGATTTATTTTTTAACTGTTAATTATTACTCTACAAATTTAATTTTAAAATTAATTAATTCAATACATAAAACAAGTGACGTTGGCTACAAAGTAATTATTATCAATAACTCACCAGACGATCGCTCTATTGATAATCTCAAAACAGATTCTGTATTAATTTTTAATGCTGGGGCTAATTTAGGTTTTGGTTGTGCTTGTAATTTAGGCTTAAAATGGATTTATATTCAAGACCCCCAAGCCTATGTTTGGATAATCAATCCAGATGCTTATTTGACAGAAAATACTTTAGATAAAGTTCAGCCTTTTTTTGAGTTACACCCAGAAATCTCAATTCTTGGTACATTTATCTGTACTCCGAAAGGCGAAGTTTGGTTTGCTGGGGGTCGATTTATTCCTAAAACTGGTGCAATTATTACCGAAAAAAAAGTAACAAATATAGATGCTGAGTATGTTAATTGTGATTGGATTTCTGGCTGTAGTTTAATTCTTAATTTTAAAAATTTTACTGATTGCCCTTATTTTGATTCTGATTACTTTCTTTATTATGAAGATGTAGACTTTTGTTTACGCTATGCTAATCAAGGACATATAATTGCCATAAATAATAATTTTTTAGTAATGCATGAAGGCTCATCTATTACTAATAGAAATATTTTTAAAAAATTTAGAAATGGTACGTATGGTTATCTATTAACAATGGATAAGCATACAAATAAATTTATTTTTAAAATTAAATTAATTTTTCAGATTTTCAAGTCAATATTAGTAATATTACTAAAGCCACAAGCTGGATTAGGAAAATTTTATGGTATATGGGATTATGTAATAAAAAAGCAAAATAAATAATTTGGTTGTATCATTTTTTTTGAGCAAATTGAAATATTTCCTTTCTACTAACTAATTTTTTAAGTTTTTATGCTGGAAAATGACATTGTTAATTAATCTCTCATTTTTGCTAAATCGACCCACAGGTATCAGTACCTACGCTCTAAATTTGTTGCCTCACTTACAACAACTTTATCCCACACTCTTAGTTCCACAAAATATCTCTGGTTATAACTGCTATCCAGTTCCCGCTAACTTAACCCCAGAACAAGGGGTAAAAGGTCATTTTAAACGCCTTGTTTGGACGCAATTTGAATTACCGCAAATTTATAAAAAGCTAAAATCCCAGATTTTATTTTCCTTGCTACCAGAAGCACCTATTTATACTAACTGCCGTTTTGTCGTGATGGTTCACGATTTTATCCCGTTGCGTTTTCCTAAAAGCTTTTCACCGCTGACATCCTATCACCGCTACTACATTCCTCAAGTCATCAACCAAGCACAACACATTGTCTGTAACTCCCAGGCTACAGCTAAGGACATCACCGATTTTTATCAGATTCCAGACAGCAAAATTACCCCCATCCCCCTTGCCCACGATCGCACTCACTTCCGTTTTCTCGATCTTCCCACCCGTAACTACTTTCTCTACATTGGACGCCAAAATACTTATAAAAACTTACACGGACTTATTGCTGCCTTCGCCGCGCTACCCAATAACAGCGACTATGAACTTTGGTTAGCAGGACCAAGCGATCGCCGTTACACCCCAACTTTAACAGCCCAAGTTGCACAACTCGGCATCACTAATCAAGTCAAATTCCTGGACTATGTTCCTTACACCGAATTGCCAAAAATTATCAATGAAGCCATCGCCCTTGTCTTCCCCAGCCTCTGGGAAGGTTTTGGTTTACCCGTCCTGGAAGCAATGGCTTGCGGTACCCCGGTAATTACCTCAAATCTCTCTTCCCTACCAGAAGTAGGTGGAGACGCGGCGATTCTCATCGATCCCTACAACAGCAGAGAAATTACAGAGGCAATGGAAGCGATCGCCACTGATTCGGCATTGCGATCGCGCCTTTCCAACCAGGGAATCATTCACTCCCAACAATTCAGTTGGCAAAAAACGGGGCAAGCAACTGCCGAAGTCTTATCCCGCTACGTGTAGAATAATACCGTTGAGTAGAGGACGCGGGGACGCGGAGAATAACAAATGACAAATAAAAAATCCTTATGAAAGCACTAATCCTCTCTGGTGGTAAAGGTACACGTCTGCGTCCTCTCACCTACAGCGGAGCAAAACAACTCGTACCAGTTGCTAACAAACCTGTTTTATGGTATGGCATTGAAGAAATGGTTGCTGCTGGTATTACTGATATTGGCATCATCATCAGCCCGGAAACTGGCGCAGAAGTCCAAGCAAAAACCGGAGATGGAGAATACTTTGCAGCCAAGATTACCTACATATTACAAGACCAGCCAGCCGGACTTGCTCACGCCGTTCAAATCGCCCGTCCGTTTTTAGGAGATTCTCCCTTTGTCATGTACTTGGGCGATAACCTAATTCAATTAGGCGACTTAAGATACTTTCTGCAACAATTTAGCCAACAACAGCCTGATGCTTTAATTCTCTTACGTCCTGTTGCCAATCCTACTGCCTTTGGTGTGGCTGAGGTCGATGATACAGGAAGGGTATTGCAGTTAATTGAAAAACCCAAAGTCCCTCCTTCAAATCTGGCATTGGTAGGAGTTTATTTTTTTTCTCACATTATCTTTGATGCGATCGCTAATATCCAACCTTCCACTAGAGGCGAACTCGAAATTACTGATGCTATTCAATACCTAATTAATCAGCAAAAGCAGGTTGTTGCACACAAACTCCAAGGTTGGTGGTTAGATACAGGTAAAAAAGATGACTTATTAGAAGCGAATCGTTTAGTTCTCGACACTTATTTAACACCATCAATTCTCGGCGAAGTCGATGCCCAAAGTCAGATTATTGGGCGAGTTAAAATCGGTGCAAAATCTCGAGTCATTAATTGTACAATTCGTGGCCCAGTAATCATTGGTAACAATTGTCATTTAGAAAACTGCTTTATTGGCCCCTATAGTAGCGTTGCTAACAATGCCACACTAATTGATACAGATTTAGAACACAGTGTGATTTTAGAAGGTGCTAAAATTGCCGGAATCCATCAACGCATTATCGATAGTGTCATAGGACAACGCGCACAATTGACTCTTGCACCGCGTCGCCCAAAAGCTTTACGATTTCTAATTGGCGATGACTGTCAAATTGAACTCACATAACTTACTTGTTAAAACTGCGGCAAATTACTCACAATAATATTTAATGAGCATTACACAAACCAAAATTCCCGAAGTTATACAACTCGAACCCAAAGTATTTGCAGACGATCGCGGTTTCTTCTTTGAAGCCTATAACCACGAAAAATTTACTCAAGAAACTGGTATTGCTGCGAATTTCGTCCAAGATAACCACTCTTGTTCTAAGCAAAACGTCTTGCGTGGATTGCATTACCAAATCCAACAACCCCAAGGTAAACTCGTTCGTGTAATTGCTGGCAGTATCTTTGACGTAGCTGTAGATATTAGAAAAAGTTCGCCCACGTTTGGTAAATGGGTGGGTTATGAACTCAGTGCCGAGAATAAACGCTCACTTTGGATACCAGTAGGCTTTGCTCACGGGTTTCTTGTGCTTTCAGAAAAAGCTGAAGTTCTGTATAAAACTACAGATTACTACGCACCCCAAGGCGATCGCACAATTATCTGGAACGATCCAGATTTAGCTATAGATTGGCCTTTAAATGGTTCACCGATTTTATCAGCTAAAGACGAAGCTGGTAAATCTTTGAAAACTGCCGAAATCTATGATTAAATACTCTCAAGAAACGTAGGGAGTGGGGAGATGGGGAGATGAGGGGACATGGAGAATTACTAATGACTAATGACTAATGACTAATGGCTAAATCAATTCTGCTCATTGGTAGCAACGGTCAAGTAGGTCAAGAATTACAACAAATTCTTCCATCCTACGGCGATGTTATCTCAGTAGCACGCCCAACAGTAGACCTTACCGAGCCTGATACCCTCCGTAGCGTTATCAGAACAAAGCAACCGCAAATCATCATTAACGCCGCTGCTTATACCGCCGTAGACAAAGCTGAAAGTGAATCGGAACAAGCTTGGGCTATTAATACTACTGCACCTTTAATTCTCGCCGAAGAAACCCAAAAATTGGGAGCTTTTCTAATTCATATTTCCACTGATTACGTTTTTGATGGCAATGGGTGTCGCCCATATCAGGAAACCGATGCCACTAACCCCTTGAGTGTCTATGGAAAAACCAAACTCGCAGGAGAACAAGCAATTCAAGAGAATTGCACCCATCACCTCATCCTCCGCACAGCTTGGGTTTATGGAAACTTTGGCAAAAGTAACTTTGTCAAAACCATGTTACGACTCGGTGCAGAACGCTCAGAACTGCGTATCGTCGCCGATCAAATTGGTAGCCCGACTTGGGCAAAAGATATAGCCGCAGTCATAGGCGAAACGATTCCCCATTTGAGCTTAGATATTGCAGGCACATATCACTACACAAATAGCGGCGTTGCTAGCTGGTATGACTTTGCCATTGCCATCTTTGAAGAAGCCCAACAACTAGGATTTCCTCTGAAAGTTGAAAATATCGTCCCCATTACAACCCCTGAATATCCCACACCCGCCTGTCGCCCTGCCTATTCCGTACTTGCTTGTGGCAAAATTTCCGCACTTCTAGGAAAATATCCCCCCCATTGGCGACAAAGACTTAGGGCGTGTCATCAATTAGGTAAACTGGAATCAGAACTGCTGAACAAGAGTAAAAAACAGGTGTAGGGAACCTGATAAAAGAATTTAGTTGCTCAATACTAAATCTTTTTACTCTAGTTATTACCCTACACCTGGTTTGAAGAAACTTAGTTATCAAAAAACAGAACTAAATATTGATAAAAGTCGTAGAAGGCTGAGCCAAGAGTATACTTGCACTGGTATTATCCAACTTCGCCAACACTTGATTGTCAGAACTATTTAGAATAAAGGCTTGACTTCCTTGTTGCTGTATCAACAATTGACCAAACTGAAGACCACCAGAGAGAGCAATCTTGTCTTTACCTAGTTCAAAGTCAAGAATCGAGTCAGTACCCTCACCTAAAGCCAACACAAAATTATCATAACCAGAACCCCCTGTCAGTGTATCGTTACCTTTACCGCTGTAAAGCCAGTCATTGCCTGCATTTCCGTAAAGTTTGT
This sequence comes from Nostoc sp. CCY 9925, assembly GCF_963920935.1. Taxonomy (NCBI): domain Bacteria; kingdom Bacillati; phylum Cyanobacteriota; class Cyanophyceae; order Nostocales; family Nostocaceae; genus Nostoc; species Nostoc sp. CCY 9925. Next base: position 15,037 of record NZ_CAWUDO010000145.1, read on the forward strand.
CATCACTAATACCACCAAATATGGTATCGTTGCCATTATTACCGGAAAGATAGTCATTTCCACTATCGCCGTAGAGTAGGTCATCACCATCACTTCCCCAAAGAGTATCATTTCCATCACCTCCGAAAAGTTGGTCATTTTTGAGATTACCTACGATTGTGTCGTTACCCGCAAAGCCATAAATCTTGTTGGCTGGGGCATTGCCTTGTAAAAACTCAGAACGGTCAGTGCCATTGAGAACTGGAATTTCAGGAATGGGAGTGGGTTTAACTATGCCAGTAATGGCAAAGTCAAACGGGCTTTCATTACTGTCGTTATTACCTAAACTGAAGCTGCCGCTATAGGTGCCTGGTGTAGTAGTGTTGAGTGCCACCGTGATGGTGGTGGAAGCATTAGCAGCCACACTGGTGGGGAGAGTTCCAATTAAACTAAAGCCGTCGGGAAGCTCAAGATTACTTAAGTTGAGTGCAGCTGTGCCGATGTTCTGAATGGTGAAGGTTTCACTCAGGGTTTTACCAACAGTAGTGTTGCCAAAGTCAATAGTACTCTTACCATCTGCAATATCAACTGTGCCATTGAGAACTTGAATTTCTGGAGTGGGAGCAGGTTTGACTGTAC